>CAUJGC010000205.1 GCA_963169075.1 Myxococcota bacterium | reverse complement strand
GGGGGCCCCGACCTCCCTCCCGGGGCGGGCTCGCCACCGGCGGCCCCCCGTCGGGGTCCCCCCGCCCCGGGGGGGACCGGGGCCGTTCGTCGGGCTATCGCCCGACGTTACGGCCCCGGGGGGGTTGCCCTCACGGGTGGGCGCAGCGAGCCTCCCTCTCATGGGGGATGCGTGACGGGTGGACTCGCGGGGTGGTGCTCCCCCCTGGGTCGGCGCGAGGTGAGTCCAGGGGGGGCAGGCATCCCCAAGGGATGAGGTGAGGCGCTGGACCGACGCTGCGAGGGGCTGGGGGGGATCAACTCCGGCGTGGACCGGCGCGGGAGAGATCCCCATGTGTTCAGCTCGGGCGTGGGTCCAGGGTGCAGCGGGTCCAGGGGGGATGCGAGCGCGTCGAGTCCAGCCCTGGCCCCGGTCCCCCCGTGAGGACAACCCCCCCGGCCCCGTAACCGCCGACTCCGCTGCGCTTCATCGGCGGAACGGGGCCGGTCCCCCCCGTGAGGGCAACCCCCCCGGCCTCGTAACCGCCGACTGCGCTGCGCTTCGTCGGCGGAACGGGGCCGGTCCCCCCCGTGACGGGGGGACACCGACGGGTCGCTGAGGGACGGGTGGCTGGCTGCGCGGCCTTCAGGCCGCGGGCGACCGCAGGGAGCAGGGAGCGTAGCGACGCGCTGTCGGTGTCCCCCCGTCACGGGGGGGACCGGGGCCGTTCGTCCACGCGTTGCCGGGACGTTAAGGCCCCGGGGGGGTTGCCGTCACGGGGGGGACCGGCCCCCTTCCAACTGAGAGCGCAGCGAACAGGAGGTTACGGGGCCGGGGGGGTTGCCTTCACGGTCACCAGGAGGGCGTCTCCGAGGCTGGCGGGGTCGAGGTCTTCGGGGTCGAGGTCTCCGAGGAGATCGTCGAGGCGCTCGATGAGGCGCCGCGCGGTGGTGCGGACGATGGGGAGCATCTGGGGAGAGAGGGCGTCGCCTTCGGTGAGGAGGGCGATGGCGCGCCGCCCGAGGAGGGTGTCGTCCAGGGGGGCGAGGGCGGGGATGGGTCGGGGCTCGGGGAGCTTGGCGAGGAGGCGGTGCGCCTCGTGGAGGGGGCCGCGGAGGAGGTGGGCGACCTCGGTGAGGGTGAGGTGCCGGAGGGGGGTGGGGGGGTGGCCGAGGGCGGCGAGGGCGAGGGCGGTGGCGAGGAGCGTCTCGGTGGAGAGCTGCTCGACGGGGGGGAGGGTGTGATCCTGGTAGGCGAGGGCGGCGATGGTGTCTCGGTCGAGGCGGAGGACGCCGAAGAGGGCCATGACCTGGAAGCCGACGAGGGAGAGGCGAGCGGCGGTGCGGTGGAGCTGGTCCAGCTCGGAGAAGGGGACGGCGTAGCCGAGGAGGGGGTCACCGTACTCCGGGCGGGGCTGGAGGAGGGGGTCGAGGGTGAGGCGGGCGTGCTCGGGGAGGAGGGAGAGGGGGCTCTGGGTGATGGAGAGGGTGTCGCGGAGGGTGCCTCCGGCGAGCAGCTGCTCGGCCTGTCGGCGGAGGCCGAGGGTGAGGGCGAAGCCGAGGCGGAAGAGGTCGTGGGGCCAGGCGCGCTGGAGGAGGTCGGCGGCGCGGTCCAGATCGCTGTCGGCGGCGTGCTGGAGGCCGAGGGAGAGGGTGGCGAGGACGCGCTGCGCGGCGTGTCGGATGGCTTCGAGGTCGCCTGGTGGGACAGCGTCGGCGGTGAGGGCCTTCTGGGTGAGGGCGGCGATCCGCCGCTGGAGGGTGTCCTGATCGACGTCGGGGCGTTGGTTGAGGCGTTGGAGGGCCTGGGTGAAGAAGGCGGGGGCGCGCTCGGCGGCCTCCTGGAAGGGGGCGGGGAGGAGGAAGGCGTCCTCGGGGGGGCGGGGCGCCGGGGTGGGCTGGCCGAGGGCGTCGAGGAGGGCGCGCTTGAGGGGCTCGGGGTGGGCTGGGGCGTAGAGGGCGAGGGCCTCTTCGCGGGGTGGGAAGCCGAGGTCTTCGAGGCGTCCGGTGCGGAGGTGGTAGGCGGCCTCTTCGATGGGGGCGCGCAGCTCCAGGCGGGAGGCGTCGAGGAGGAGGCGGGCGAGGTCGATGTCTACATCATAGAGGCGCTGGAGGAAGCGTCGGATGAGGCGGTTGGCGTCTTCGTCGTCTCCGAAGATGAGCTTGTAGAGGTGGTCGGGGGACTCCTCCCAGTCGCGGCCCAGCTCCAGGAGGTCGTGGGGGGGCTCGTCGTCCTCGTCGAAGACGAAGACGGCGACGTGCTCCTGGAGGAAGAGGACGAGGTCTTCGCGGTCGAGGCCGAGGAGCTGGCGTCGGAGGTTGTCGTCGTCGGGCTGCTCCAGGAGGAGGTTGAGCCAGTGGGCGAAGCGGGCGCCGTCGAGGGCGTCGTGGCTCCAGCACTCGAGGTCGATGAAGGCCTGGACCTGCTCCTGGGAGGCGAGGTGGAGGAGGTCGGTGCAGCTCTCGTCGCCGAGGGTGCGGATGAGGTGGAAGAGGGGGAGGGGGGCGAGGGCGGCGACGGCGTCTCGTGCGCGGGGGTGCTCGACGAGGGCGCGGAGCTGCTGGAGGGGGGCGAGGTGCTGGAGGGCGCTGGCGACCTCGCGCGGGTCGAGGGGGAGGGGGGTCTCGGCGTCGGCGTCGGCGTCGGCGTCGTGGGTGCGGGCGGGGAGGGGGTTGGTGCGGGAGGTGTCCACGGCGTGCGCTCCAGAGGCGAGGGGTCGGGGCGATTCCCCGGTGGCGGGGGCGGCAGGGTAAGCACAGGCGAGGCGCACGTCAACCCACAGCGTCGCACACCGTTATTGCAAAGGCGGTCGGTGTAGGTTACAACCCTGCGTCGGCTTGCCGCGGCGCAGGGGGCACCCTGCAGCGAAGCCGACCGCGCTGGAGGGGGGCGCGTCGAGGCGGCAATCTGGCGAAAAGTTCTTGAAAGGCACTATGTTGTCAGAGGTTGAAAGGAAGCCGATGAACGTCACCTCCGTAGCCGAGCGGTCGCTGGTCCGGCGCAGCGCGACCCTCCTGACGCTCGCACTCCTGGGCTCTGCGCTCGGGTGCGACACCGTCGCCGAGATCAGCTTCGACATCCGGAAGTTCGACCGCGTGCGGTCGCCGGGCCTGGCGCATGTGGATCAGTGCCAGGAGTCGGCCACGGACTCGCAGCTCCGCTTCGTGATGCTGGATCAGACCGGGCTGGTGATCCCGCCCGACGCGCAGCTCTCGGAGGGGTCGCTGAACACCAGCACGTTCACGGCCTCGAACGTGGAGGTGACGGAGGGGCGCCTCTACACGGTGAACCCGAAGGGCCTGGTGCGCTGCGAGGTGCCGGACCCGGACGACGAGGACGTGGACCCGGCGGCGCCGAACGTGGCGTGCGCGGCGGCGGGGCTGGAGGTGTGCGCGCCATACGACGCGGGGAGCGACGCGCTGGGCGAGTTCGCGCCGCAAGGCGAGGTGAGCTTCTGCCGCGCGGCGTGCGCGGACGACGGGGATTGCGAGAGCGGGAGTTGCGTGGACGGCAGCTACTGCGCGCTGGCGGAGGCGCCGCGCTTCTGCGAGAGCGACGCGGACTGCCCCTCGGGGACGGGGTTCACCTGCGAGGAGCTGGAGGGCAACGCCAGCCAGAAGCTCTGCACGCAGGACACGACGGTGGAGGTGAAGAGCGGGTCGCTCTCGTTCATCTCGCCGCGGACCAACGAGGAGCGCCGGGCGATCACGCTGGTGATGGACAACAGCGGCTCGCTCTACGGCAAGGGGGTCGTCGAGGACGACGCGACGGTGCGCGCGGCGCGGGCGACGGACCTGGGGAACAACCGGATCGCGGCGGCGAAGCTGCTGACGCTGAGCATCAACAGCCAGCCGTGGCGCCCCTCGACGGTGCTCTCGCTCTGGAGCTTCAAGGGGGAGACGAGCACGGGGGTGCGGCCGCTGACGGGCGCGAACGGCAACCCGTTCGTGCTGAACCCCTCGGTGCTCTCGAACGCGCTGGACACGCTGCGGGATGACAGCAACTTCGGTCGCTCCAACGTCTTCATCGCGCTGCGCGAGGTGGCGGAGAACACGGTGGAGCTGGGGATCAACGCCCAGCGTCGGGGGACGGTGATCCTCTTCACCGACGGCCCGGACGACTCGGTGGTGGTGCCGGAGGACGCGAGCGCGGAGCAGCGCGAGGCGGCGGTGGCGCAGTGGGAGGCCAACCTGGAGGACGCGATCGATCGTCTGAAGGAGGCCGACCTGGAGGTGATCATCATCCACCTGGACACGGGGATCGGGGCTGCGGGGCTCCTGGAGCTGAAGCCGGACCCGCTGAACGCGGTGCCCTTCCCCCGGGACGCGGACGGCCGCTTCGGGCCGCTGGACGCGTATGCGCGGATCGCGTGCGAGACGGGCGGTCATTATATGTATGTGACGGACCCGCGGGCGCTGAACGAGCGCTTCGATCTGGTGACGGACCTCCTCGGGGGGACGTGGAAGGTGGACGTGACGGTGGAGGCGCTGGAGCGCGCGGCGGTGCCTGCGGGCCCGTACCGCATCGGCGGCGTCATCAGCGTGACGGCCGATGGGAAGTCGGATCCGTTCTTCATGGCGCCGCTGGGGGATGAGGCGGCGTTTGGTACGGTGGACAAGGACGACACGCGCGGCGTGATCTTCAAGCGCCCCTGAGCGGCTTGAACCAGCGAGCGAAGCGGAGTGGAGGAGGAGAGCGCATGAGCGTGTTGTTGGCGAGGTGGTTGGGTGCGGGGATGATCCTGGCGGCGGCGATGCTGCCGGCGGGGGTCGCCCTGGGTCAGGAGGTGGAGGACGAGGGGCCGATGGATCCTCCGGTGGAGGACACGCGGTCGCTGGGTCTGGGCTCGGTGGAGCGGGATCTGGAGCTGTACTGGGGCGGCAAGCGCGACGTCTCGGCGGTGGAGGACAAGCTCTACCGGAAGGCGGGTCGTCTGGAGCTTGGGCTCCAGGCGGGCTTGATCCCCAACGATCCCTTCTACACCTACATCCCGGTGGGTGCGCGCGTGGGCTACTTCTTCGGGGAGAGCCTGGGCGTGGAGGTGGGCGGGGTGTGGCACGGGTCGGCGCTCCAGTCGGCCTCGGAGCTGACGACCTTCCTGGTGGACGCGCGGGGTGTGACGGAGGAGAACGACCTCCGGGACATCCAGCAGTGGCGCGCGAGCGCGGTGGTGGTGTGGAGCCCCTTCTACGGGAAGCTGGCGCTGCTGCAGCGGAAGCTGAGCCACTTTGATCTCTACCTGGCGGCAGGCGGCGGCGTGGTGTCCACGCAGGCGCCGACGGCGGAGCGCGACGGCTCGACGTCGGAGGTGAAGCCGGAGGGGATCCTGGGGTTGGGGATGCGCTTCTTCCTGACGCCGTCGCTCTCGGTGCGGGCGGACTACCGCCAGGGCATCTTCGAGGGGACAGGTGACGAGGGCGGGGTGCAGCTGCCCGCCCAGCTGACGCTGGGCGTGTCGTGGATGACGGGTCGCTGAGGGCGCCAGGACGGGAGCAGAGGAGTCGATGTTGATGAACGCGAAGACAACCCCCCTGGCCGCAGCGCGGATCGCGGCGTGGACGGCAGCGTCGGTGGTGCTCTTGAGCGCCGGCGGCGCCTGGGCTCAGGACGGCGAGGGCAGCAGCCCCGAGATCAAGGTGGCGAACCCCGAGGCGAAGGCCGAGGAGTCGCCCGAGATCAAGGTGGCGAACCCGGAGGCGGCGAAGCCTGAGCCGGCGCCGGAGCCCGCCCCTGCGGAGGCGAGCGCGCCGGAGCCGGAGGCGGCCTCGACGGCCAGCTCGGGGGATGCGGATCTCTACTGGGGCAAGAAGCGCGACCTGGCGGTGGTGCAGAAGCGCCTCTTCACGAAGGACGGTCGTCTGGAGTTCACGGTGTTCGGCGGGATCATCCCCAACGACCCGTTCCTGACGTACATCCCGGTGGGCGGCCGCATCAACTACTACTTCGTCGAGTCGCTCTCGGTGGAGGTGGCGGGTGCGTACACGGGCTCGGGGGTGCGCTCGGAGACGGACCTGAAGAGCTTCTTGAAGAACAACGAGAACATCCAGGCGAACACGGATCTCCTCGACCAGCAGATCTGGCGTGCGAACGCGGTGGTGGTGTGGAGCCCCTTCTACGGGAAGATGGCGCTGCTGGACGACTACTTGAGCCACTTCGACATCAACCTGGCGGCGGGCCTCGGGGTGGTGCAGACCGAGTCCCCGACGGTGGATCGCGACGGGACGCAGACGGAGATCAAGCCGGAGGGCGCGCTGGGCGCGGGCTTCCGCTTCTTCTTGACGGACTGGTTCGCGCTGCGGCTGGACTACCGTCAGGGGATCTTCCAGAAGGTGGGCGGCGGCGTCTCGACGCCGAGCGAGCTGACGCTGGGCCTCTCGTTCTTCACGGGGGGCTGAGGCGCAGCGCGCGACCTGGCAAATAGGATGGGCGTCGGGATTGTTGGAGCGAGGGGCCTGCGCAGGACGGCGCGCAGCCCCAGCCCAGAGCGGATGGTGAGAGAGACGATGAGCAGAGCGGAGCAGAGCCGGCGTAGAGCCGAAGGATGGAGGACGCGCAGCGGCCTGGGTGCCGGGCGTCGCGCGGCGTTGCAGGCGGTGGTGGCCCTCCTGGCGTTGGTGGTGGCGGCGAGCGCTGCCTTCGCGCTGACGAAGGAGGATCTCATCAAGCTCAAGGAGCAGCACGTCCCGGACTCGGTGGTGTTGAACATCATCAAGGGGGAGGGGCCGCTTGGGCTGAACGAGGAGGACGTGAAGCAGCTGAAGTCGCTGGGCGCGGGCGATGAGCTGGTGAAGTTCCTCCGGGACAACGGCCACGTCGTCCAGAAGGTGGCGATCAAGGTCGCGCCCCAGGGCGGCGGCGGCGACGTCGTCCCCCCCTCGGAGACGCCTGCGCCTGCCGAGACCAACCCCGACGCGATGGCGGAGGAGGAGGCGCGCCGCAAGGCCGAGGACGAGGCGCGGATCCGCCTCGCCGCGGAGGAGCTGCGCAAGAAGGACGAGGCGGCCAAGGCCCGCCAGGCCGAGATCGACCGCGCCATGACCCAGGTCAGCGACGGCGAGCGGATGCTGGAGCGGAAGCGCAACATGGAGGCGGCGCGCCTCTTCCTCGGCTTCCTCGCCCTGGAGCCTGCGGAGGACAGCGACGGCTACTACCGCGCCAAGTGCGGCCTGGGCAAGGCGCTCTTCCGCGAGAAGATCTACTCGGGCGCCGCAGGGCCGGTCCTTGAGGTGGTGATGAAGGGCCCGGAGAAGCCGTGCTTCCAGGAGTCCTTCGAGATGCTCCGGACGCTGACGGCGGAGACGGGGTTCGCGCCGCCTGCGCTGGAGGACCTGACGCAGTTCTACGTCGAGAACCTCGCCAAGGCCTTCCAGGACGACTTCAACTACTACCTGGGCCGCTTCTTCTATGATTACAAGAAGCTGGAGCTGGCGATCAAGTATCTGGAGAAGGTGAGCCCGGACTCCCCCCAGAAGGCGGCGGCGCTCTACCTCACGGGCGTGGCGCAGATCGACCCGGACGTGAAGAAGTTCAAGAGCGCCGTCGAGAACTTCCAGAACGCGATCCTCACAGGGGAGCGCGTGGAGGGCTCCGACCCCGAGATCGTCGAGCTGGGCTACATGGCGCTGGCCCGTATCGCCTACGAGGCGACCAACTACGACGGCGCCCTCTTCTACTACGGCAAGGTGCCGAAGCTCTCGCCTCGCCGGACGACGGCGCTCTTCGAGTCGGCGTGGACGTTCTTCCTGAAGAACGACTACAACCGCGCCGTCGGCGTCTTCCACTCGCTGCACTCGCCGTACTACCGCCAGTGGTACACGCCGGACCTCTACATCCTGGAGGCGACGGTCTACCTGAACCTCTGCAAGTTCTCGGACTCGAAGGAGGCGCTCACGGCCTTCAAGAAGGTCTACCTGGATCAGCAGCCGCTCCTGGAGCGCTACCTGGCGGAGACGGGGAACCCGTCGGACTACTACACGACGGTGTCCCGGATCTACCAGACCCAGGGGACCGGCGAGGACAAGGGGCTGCCGATGCTCTTCGTCCAGGCGATCCTGAACGACCTGACCTTCCGCAACAACTTCCAGTACATCCGCAACCTGGAGGTGGAGGAGAAGGCGCTTCAGGCCAACCTCGGGCCGCTGGGCGAGTACGGGAGCACCGTGCTGGAGCAGGTGCAGAAGGCGCGCGAGAACCAGGTGATCGCGGCCGGCATCGAGATCCGGGAGAGCCTGACGCGGCTCAACGAGGAGCTGCGGGACTGGAGCATCAAGGCGGACGAGATCGAGTTCGACATCGACGGCGCGCGGGCGGAGGAGGCGAAGAACAAGCTGACGAACCCCGACTGGACGCCGCCTGCCGCTGCGGCGGGGACGACGCTCTTCGTCGTGGCCGACGACTGGCAGTTCTGGCCCTTCGAGGGCGAGTACTGGGTGGATGAGATCGCGAACTACCGCAGCTTCCTGCGTTCGGAGTGTGTCGAGCAATGAGCAGCGCGCAGATGATGGACAAGGTGGTGCGCCGTCGCAGCGTGGCGGTGCGTGTGTGGACGCTGGCGCTGCTCTCGCTCCTGGCGTCGAGCGTGGCCTGGGCCCAGGACAAGCCGAAGGGGAGCGACATCCCCGACAAGCCGAAGGCGCTCCAGGAGGCGTCAGCGGAGAAGGAGGCGGTGGCCAAGGGGCCGTCGGCGTCGCTGGACGACCTGACCAAGCCGCGCGATCCGGAGCAGGTGCGCAAGCTCCAGGAGGAGATCCGCCGGCTGAACAAGTCGCAGATCGAGAAGGTGGACCGCATCCTGGAGAAGGACGCCAACCACCCCCGCAAGGCGGACATGCTCTTCCAGAAGGCGGAGCTGACCTACGAGGTGCAGACCTACGACAACCTGCTGCGCCGCGCCGAGTGGCTCAAGTGCCTGGAGGCGGCGGAGCAGAAGACGGTGGACGCGAGCACCTGCAAGGAGCCGGTGGCGGACTACACCGAGGCGCTGGACCTCTACAAGAACGTGCTCCAGGAGTTCCCGAGCTACGCGCGCCTGGACGAGGTGATCTTCCGCCTGGGCGACGGCCTGATGAAGGCGAACAAGAAGAAGGAGGGGGTCTCCTTCTTGAACCGCCTGGTGCAGAACTACCCGCAGTCGAAGTACCAGCCGGACGCGCACCTGGCGATCGCGGAGTACTTCTTCGACTCGAACCTGCTCGTGGCGGCGATCGAGAGCTACAAGAACGTCTTGAAGTTCAAGGGGAGCCCGCTCTACAACTACGCCCAGTACAAGATGGCGTGGGTGCAGTACAACCAGAAGGAGTACCGCGCGGCGGTAGACACCTTCAAGCAGGTCATCGAGGACGTCGAGAAGGACAAGAGCCAGGAGAAGCTCTCCTTCGCGAACCAGGCCATGAACGACCTGATCGTGTCGTGGGCCGAGATCGACGGCGGCTGGCGCGAGGCGAAGGACTACTTCCTCAAGAAGCGGGACAAGGAGTTCACCAAGAAGAAGCTGCGCCAGATGGCGGGCATCTTCGACGGCACGGGTCGCAACGAGCCGCGGATCGAGCTCTTCTCCTGGATGCTGGAGGACGATCCCAACGACGAGCGCGCGCCGGACTACTGGGAGGCGGTGATCGACGCCCGGAAGAAGGTGGGCGTGCGCGAGACGTGGGAGACGGCGGTCCGCGAGATGATCGGCTACTTCGACCCGAAGGGGAAGTGGTGGGCGGCGAACGCGGGCAAGGGGAACGCGCAGTCGAACGCGCGGCTGCTGGCGGAGGGCTACCTGGCGCAGCTGGCGACGGAGTACCACCAGCGGGCCCAGAACGGCAACGACAAGCAGCTCTACGCGCAGGCGGCGAAGGACTACAAGCTCTTCCTCGACAAGTTCCCGGACAGCGAGAACGCGTATGAGATCCGCTTCTTCTACGCGGAGATCCTCTACGACGAGCTGAAGGACTTCGAGACGGCGGCGACCGAGTACAAGGAGGTCGCGACGTCGAAGCCGGACGGGAAGTACGCCAAGGACTCGCTCTTCGCGGTCATCAAGAGCTACGAGCAGCTCGTCCTCAAGGATCACAAGGAGTCGGTGCTGGTGCAGCTGACCAGCGGCGAGGAGGTGCGCCTGGAGGCGGTGGAGCGCAAGGACAAGGAGGAGCTGAGCGCCAAGCCGGTGGTGAAGCGCGAGCGGACGGAGCTCTTCAAGTGGGAGGTGCCGTTCGTGGAGGCTTCGGACGCCTGGGCGAAGGTGTACCCGAAGGAGGAGAACACGCCGACGGTGATGTTCGTGGCGGCGGAGGTCTATCGCGGCCACGGGCAGTACGACAACGCGGTGTCGCGCTACGAGCACATCATCAACTTCGCGCCGAAGCACCGCTACGCGTCGTACGCCGGCAACAGCCTGCTGGAGTGCAACAACGAGCTGGGTCGCTGGGCGGAGATCGAGAAGTGGGCCCGCTACCTCCTGACGAACAAGATCTTCGACGTGACGCCGGAGGACAAGCTCCAGAGCGCGATCGCGTACGCGATCTCCAAGAAATCCGAGGACTTGCTGAAGGAGAAGCGCTTCGACGAGGCGGCGGGCGAGATGCTCCGCCTGGCGGCGGAGTGGCCGAAGTCGGATCTGGCGCCTGGCGCGATCTTCAACGCGGCGGCCATCTACGAGAAGGCCGACAAGATCAAGCTGGCCGTGGAGAACTACGAGAAGCTGATCAAGGAGTACCCGACGCACAAGCTGGCGCCTGAGGCGATCTTCGTCATGGGGGCGATCTTCGAGGCGCGGACGGACTTCGAGAGCGCGGCGAAGTACTTCGAGCGGCTGGGCGACAACAAGAAGTGGCGCGACGAGTACGACAAGTCGCAGGACGCCATCTACAACGCCGGCGTCATCCGCGAGGCGTTGGAGCAGTGGGAGAAGGCGGTCGGCACGTTCGAGCGCTTCGTGAAGCTCTACCCGTCGAGCGACCTGAACCCGTCGATCGAGTTCCACATCGGTGAGCTCTACGAGAAGGCGGGGAACAAGAAGGCGGCGGAGAAGCAGTACCAGGCGTTCCTGAAGAAGTACAAGGACAAGCCGGAGCTTCAGGTGCAGGCGTACCTGAACCTGGGGATGATCGCGCGGGACTCGGGGAGCAAGAAGGCGCGCAAGGACGCCGACGGCTACTTCAACAGCGCGTGGACGGCCTGGGGTAAGCTGCCCGACGGCGAGGCGAAGAAGAAGGCGCAGCCCATCGCGGCGGAGGCGCGCTTCCAGCAGGCGGAGTTCCTGCTGGGGGACTACAAGGAGATCAAGCTCTCCTTCCCGGTGGCGACGCTCCAGAAGCGCGCGCAGCAGAAGGGCGAGATCCTGACGAAGGCCGAGGGGATGTACTTCGAGGTGATCGGGCTGAAGACGCCGCTCTGGACGGCGGCGGCGGCGTACCGGATCGGTGAGATGTACAAGGGCTTCTCGGACGATCTCTACAACCTGCCGCTGCCGGAGGGGCTGCCCCCGGAGGCGGAGGACGAGTACCGCTTCGCGGTGGACGAGCTCTCGTTCCCGCTCCAGGAGAAGTCGCTGAAGTCGTTCCAGACGGCGCTGCGCCTGGCGCTGGAGCTGAATGCCTACAACGAGTGGAGCGCGAAGAGCGCGAAGGAGATGAGCCGGCTGGAGGAGGAGACGTATCCGCTGACCGAGCATGATCGGGTGGAGACGTCCCACAGCTCGGAGCTCTTCTTGAAGTCGAAGCAGCTGACGCTGGGCGACGTGAAGCAGCGGGCCGAGGAGACGAAGCAGCTGCAGGGCGGCGGGAACGGCGCGAAGCAAGAGGGTCCGTCGCGCCGCTGAGGCGCGCCAAAGGAGCAGAGAAGATGAAGCAGCTCAAGAACCTGCGCGCCCTGATGGCGCTGGCAGCGGTGGGGCTCCTCCTGGGCGCGTCGGCGTGCACCGGCGGCGGCGAGGTGGTCCGTCAGGACAACCCGGACCTGGTCCAGAAGGAGTCGGAGAAGGATGACATCCAGAAGGTGATCGGCGTGAGCCGCGAGGCGCTGGACGCCTTTGACGGCGCCGTGGAGGAGCTGACGAAGCCCAAGCCGGAGCTGGCGAAGGCGGAGGAGCTGCTCCAGCGCGCGCTGAGCGCCTCGCCTGGCTTCCTGGAGGCCCAGTACAACCTGGGGATCGTGTACGAGCGCCGCGAGCAGTACGACAACGCGATCGCGGCGTATCAGAAGGCGCAGAGCCTGGATAAGCTGAACACGCACACGGTGGCGATCCAGCTGGCGATCGGTCGTTCGCAGGCGCTGGCGGGGCGTCCCCAGGACGCGCTGAAGACGTTTGAGGAGACGGCGCGGCTGGCGCCGGAGAACCTGGACGTGCTGAACAGCCTGGCGGCGGCCTACCTGAAGGCGGGGAAGGTGGACGACGCCAGCGAGTACGTCCAGAAGGTGCTCCGCGAGGACAACGCGAACGTGACGGCGCTGAACACGCTGGCGCAGATCTACACGGCGCAGGACAACCGCTCGATGGCGGTCTACGTCTTCAAGAAGGCGGCGCGGGTGGCCCTGAACGCGAACAAGACGGACGAGGAGCTTCAGGCGGAGCCCGCGGTGCTGGTCTTGAGCGAGAAGGTGGATCGGGCGTCGATCAAGGGCGACGTGGCGTCGGACATCCTCAACAACCTGGGGATGGTCTACTTCAAGATGGGCGAGCTGCCGCTGGCGGTGTACAACTTCAACGCGGCCTCGGCGCTGGACGCCGAGAACGTGGAGGCGCGGCTGAACACCGGGGCGGTCTACCTGCGCTACCTGAACTACGCGGGCGCGAAGAAGGTGTTCTCGGAGGCGCTGACGGTGGCTCCGGACAGCTGCACGGCGCAGCTGGGCCTGGCGGCGTCGAACTTCTCGCTGGGCGAGCTGAAGGAGTCGGAGTCGGGTTATCTGGGCTATCTCTCGCGCTGCGACGAGAAGCACTCGACCTCGCACCTGCAGCTGGAGAAGGTGTACGAGAAGCTGCAGGACATCCCGAACGCGGTGAAGCACTGCGAGCTCTTCGTGCAGTTCGCGAAGCCGGGCGAGAGCAAGGTGGTGACGGCGGACTACTGCAAGGCGCTCGCGACGACGACCCCGACGCGCACCGAGCCGATGCAGCCCGAGGAGGGCGGCGGCGGCGAGGGCGGCGGCGAGGGCGGCGAGGTGATGCCGGAGGAGGGCGGCGGCGAGTCGCCTCCTGCGGAGGAGACGCCGGTGGAGTGATCCGGGGTCGGGGTCCCCCCGACGGCTCGCCGGGAGGCGAGTGAGGTGAGGCTGCGGAGCACAGCAGGTGTGCTCCGCAGCCTTTTTTCTTTGTCTTCGCGGGGTTGCGGCGCACTCTGGCGCGGCGTGCGGGGGCGCGGGGATGTAGGAGGATGTGTTGCGTCGGGGGGCGGGTGCGTGGTAGAGTCAGGGGGTGTGAGCGCGGTCTGGCAGACAGTGTTCCCAACGGAAGAAGATGTGGCCGACGAGGTGTTGCAGAGTCGGGTCGCGTCAGAAGCGGTGAGCGAGGAGTGCGATGAAGCGCATTGTTTTGGGTCTGGCGATGGTTCTTGGGGTCCTGGCGGTGCCGGTGGTGGCGTCGGCCCAGGATGCAGAGGGTGATGTGAAGACGAAGTTCTACGACTTCGACGACATGCTCATCGATGGCGAGCTGAAGAAGCCCGAGGGTCTCGTGGTGCGCGCGAACGACAAGGCGAAGTTCGATCGTCTGCTGAACCTGAAGAAGAGCTTCTTGCCGAAGATCGAAGAGACGGCCAAAGACGACGCCCTGAAGTAAGCCCCGAGAGCCTCCACCGTTAGCCGACGAGCGTGAGCTATGAGGATTGTCTGCGACAGTTGTGGCACCAAGTATTCGATCAGCGATGACAAGGTGCGCGGCAAGGTCTTCCAGATCCGCTGCAAGAAGTGCAGCCACGCCATCGTCGTCCATGGCGACAAGGACGACGCGGCGGGCAGCGAGGCTGCGGCGGCGCCGGGGGGCGGTGGAGGTGACGCGGTGTGGTACGTCGTCCTGGGCGGACAGCAGGACGGGCCGCACACGGTGGATCAGGTCCAGCACTTCTTGAGCTCCGGCGAGATCACGCCGGACACCTTCGTCTGGCGCGAGGGCTTCGCGAACTGGCTGCGGCTTGGGGACGCGGAGGGGCTCTCGCACCTGGCGGCGGGCTCCAGCGCGCCTGATCCGGGGCTCTTCGGCGGCGGCGACGACGAGGGGATGGACGGCGGCGAGTCCACCCGCGTGGTGAGCAGCCACGAGGTGGGCCAGGGCGGTCCGCTGGGCGGCTTCGGCGCGCCCGCGCCGACGCCTGCCCCGGCGCCTGCGCCGACGCCGGCTCCCCAGGCGTTCGCGGGCTTTGACGATCCTGCCCCGGCGCCTCGCCCCGCCCCGGCGCGGGCTGCGATGGACGACGGGATGGGAGATGTGCCCAAGGTGAGCGGCCTGGGCGGCGGCTTCGGCGCGAGCCTGAGCGCGGCGCCGAGCGCCGCGGGTCGCTCGTCGGCGGCGCGGGCCAGCGGGGGCTTCGGCGCCCTGGAGAGCGCCCCTGCCGAGTCCGACGGCGGCGGCGGTCGTCACGGGATGGTCGGGGCGCGCAACGAGAACTCGGTCCTCTTCAGCCTCAGCAGCCTCCAGGCGATCGATCGGGACGAGAGCAAGGCTGCGCCGAAGAACACCGACGCCAGCGGCCTGATCGACATCCAGGCGCTCTCGGCCAGCGCGGCGGCGATCTCCAACAGCCGCGGCAGCGCGGGCGGGCCGGCGATGCCCTCGGGGGATCCCTTCGGGAGCGCAGCGGCCGGGCCGGCCATCGCGGTGCCTGCGATGATGCCCATGGGGACGCGGCGCTCCAACGCCCCGCTCATCATCGGGATCGTGGTCGCGGTGGTGCTGGTGCTGGGCCTGGGGAGCGTGGTGGCGATCCTCCTGCTGAAGGACGACAAGACCACGACGATCATCCAGGAGGTCCCGGTGGCAGGGAATCCGCTGACCAACGGGGCGATGCCCTCCAGCGCCATGGCCGCGAACGTCGCCAAGGACGACGAGGGCAAGAAGGACGACGAAGGCAAGAAGGACGACGAGGGCAAAGGCGAGGAGATCGCCGCCAAGGGCGACGAAGAGAAGGGCGACGAGGAGAAGGGCGGCGAGGAGAAGGGTGGCGAGGAGAAGGCGCCCGAGCGGAAGGCGACGGCTGATAAGAACACCGTGGCTCGACGCACCGACACGACCCCTCCGCCCAAGGAGACGCCTCGCAGAGAGGACAAGGCGCCTCCGAAGGAGGAGAAGAAGGACACCGCCAAGAAGTCCGACAGCATCGACAGCATCCTGGGCGAGATCTCGGGCGGCAAGAAGGACAAGCCGGAGCCGACGGCCCAGAAGACGCCTCCCAAGGAGGACGCTCCTCCGGCGGGCGGCTCGGGGAAGAAGCTCAGCAAGACCGACGTCCAGAACACCGTGCGCCGCTACGGCAGCCAGATCGGCGGGTGTGGTCAGGGCGCCGCAGGGACCGCGATGGTGAAGTTCACCATCCTCCCCAACGGGAGCGTGGGCAGCGCGCAGGTGCAGGGCACGCCTCCGGGCGGCGCTGCGGTGGGCGGCTGCATCACGCGGGTGGTGCGCTCGATGAAGTTCCCGGACTCGGACTCTTCGACGACCATCACCTACCCGTTCACGCTGCGCTGAGGAGGCTATGCAGCCTGGACGCGGCGCGTGGCGCTGGAGTGCGGCGGTGGCGCTTGGGCTGGCGATGCTCCTCCTCTCGGGGGGGGCGTCGTCCGAGCCGGAGCCCATCGCCGCGCCGCTTTACAAGTATGAGCCGGGGCGTCGCTACACCTACGCGCTGACCATCCAGCAGGAGGGGAGCGCCACGGCGGGCGCCGGGGGGCGCGCTGTGGCGACGAAGCTGGAGGGCAAGCTCGTCCTGGAGGCCTTTGAGGCGTCGGATAAGCAGGGCGTGCGCCTGGACCTCCGCCTGGAGGAGCTGCGCTACGAGGGCAAGGTGGGTGATCGTCCGGTGGACGGCGGCCCCTTTGTCGGGAGCCTGGCGCGCCAGCGCGGCACCTGGGTGGTGGACGCGTCGGGGGCGACGCTGCACTTCCTCTTGAAGGACACGGGCAACCAGCGCGGCCAGGCGCTCTATCTGGTGCAGGACGCGGTCTTGAAGGCGCTGCCGACCTTCCCGGCGGGCGCGCTCGCGACAGGGCAGCGCTGGGAGCAGGGCGGCGAGGTCAAGCGGACCTTTCAGGTGCTTGGGGAGGAGGTCGGCGCCCTGCGCCTGGGGATCACGCTCCAGGGCGCTGTCTCCGGCGGCCAGGTCCAGGGGAGCGGCGAGGCGGTGTTCTCCCGCGCGCGCGGCGCGGTGGAGCGCCTGAGCACCACGACGCGCTTCACCGCCTCTCCCGGCGACGCAGGCCACGATCTCACCCTCCGCGTCACGCTCCAGCTCCAATAAAGGGGGTCTGGGGGCGGCTCGCC
>CAUJGC010000204.1 GCA_963169075.1 Myxococcota bacterium | reverse complement strand
CCTGCGCGCCCGCACGCGGCTCATCCCCACGCCCGTGGGGAACGCAGCTCTTCGCGCTCCTGCCGCCTGCGCGGGAGCGGCTCATCCCCACGCCCGTGGGGAACGCAGCGCCACGGCCCGGCCCTGGCGCTCAAGGCGCGGCTCATCCCCACGCCCGTGGGGAACGCGGCGGTGGTCCGCGCCTCCTACGAGCCGGGAGTGGCTCATCCCCACGCCCGTGGGGAACGCAGCACGCTGGGCTGGAGCGCGTCCAGCCAGCCCGGCTCATCCCCACGCCCGTGGGGAACGCGGAGAGGCGGCGCCCGTCCACCCAATCCATCTCGGCTCATCCCCACGCCCGTGGGGAACGCCGCGGCGAGATGCTGGGCATCATGAATCAGTCGCGGCTCATCCCCACGCCCGTGGGGAACGCTCCTCGTCACCGTCCCAACCATCCTCCGCCGCCGGCTCATCCCCACGCCCGTGGGGAACGCACTAGCTCTAACATGCCATAAACCCGAAGGAAATCCAGCAGGAAGATTTCCACCAAGATGGCATGTTTTTTTCCGCCCATGAACACGAGATCAAACTTCCTGTTCGAGGACGAAAACACGATCTACCAACTTGGCTCATGGCTTCTTTTTAGTGCTTAATTTGTGCTTATCGGGCTCATCTGGAAGGAAAGACACGACACGACACCCATCGAGATCGACAGGGATGCGTCGGTTGGGACCGATGGTCTTGAAGTCGAAGCCGGCCTCTGAGTTGTTGTTCCAGGCCATCACCGCATTGCCGTCCCCTACTCCGGCGAGGACCGTGTCCCAGAGCATGTCACGGACGCGGGCGGAGTAGTCGCCGACATAGACGCCAGGGCGGACCTGAACCAGCCAGACCGCGAGGCGCCCACGCAGCCGAGGCGGGACATTCTCAGTTACGATGACCAGCATCCCCGATGCCCTCCTTGTTGGGGATCTCGGGCTCCACGGCGTAGGACGGTTCCTCGGGAGGCTCCAGCTCACCAGCAGCGAGGATCTCTTCGATCACGGGGATGATGCGATCCAGGAGGCGGGTCTGGCGGAAGACGTCGCGGCAGGCATGACGCACAGCCCGTTCGGCCTCGTGAGGGCGCTTGGAAGCGCACTGGAAGGCGACAGGGACGACGGTCTCGAACTTGAACAAGTCCGCGATGTCGTAGACAAAGGAGAGCGGCTTGCCTGTGTGGAGGAACCCGATGGCTGGCGCATAACCCGCGGCCAGCACAGCGGCCTCCGTGACCCCATAGAGGCAGGAGGTCGCCGAGCTGAGGCAGCGGTTGGGGAGATCCGCCGTGTTCCAGTCGCCCTGGTCGTAGCTCCTGGAGTTCCAGGTCACGCCGAACTTCTGGGAGATCGCCCGGTACATGGCCTTGACCCGAGCGCCCTCGATCCCGCGGAGCTGCTCGATGCTCCGCCGCTCGGGGGCAGGCTCCCCGAAGCGGAACTCGAACATCTTGCGGACGACCTTCAGGCGCGCCTTCTCATCCAGCGCGAGGCGCGCCTGATAGAGGAGCCTGTCCGAACGAGCTCCTCCGGGCTGACCGGCCGCATAGAAGCGAACAGCCGCCTCTCCCACCCAGGTGATCAAGGTCCCGACGCGCGCGGCGAGGCACACCGCCGCGTGCGAGATCCGCGTCCCGGGCTCCAGCATGAGGCAGGCGACCCCACCGACAGGGAGGTGGGTTCGCACGCCTCCGTCATCGACGACGACAAAGGCGCCGTCGATGACGTCGATCCGCCCATACTCCACAAAGACCACGCTGCGGCGATCCTTGATGGGGATCGGCTTGAGCGGCGGCAGCAGGTCGCTCATCGCTCAGCCCGCCCGGCGTATGAGGAGCAGCCCGCACCCGAAGGCACGCTGCGCCCCCAGCCCGTTGCTGAGGACGTGCATGAACGCGTTGGGCTCGCGCACCCGCAGCTTCCCCTGCACGTCACAGGTCGCGAAGCGGAGCGAGCCCCCCTTCCGCCGCAGGTTCAACACCTCATAGCTCTCGACCAGGAGGTCAAGGAACTCGACCCCGTTCGCCTCCGAGCGCTTCTGCAGCCAGCCCTTGACCTCCTGGGTCGCCAGCTCCTCCCGCGAAGGCAGCGGCCCAGGCTCGTTGCGGAGACGATGGCGCGCGTCCATCACGATGTCGTGGCGCTTGCCGTCGCGCTTGACCGTGGGGTTGAGGCGGAGGCTGAAGTCGAGGACCAGCCCCTCATGCAGCGCCGGCGCGAAGGGCTTGCTCTGCGCCTCGAACAGCCAGGTCGCCTCCGGCTCCCTCGCCGACAAGGCCAGGATCTTGGGGCGCCCCTCGGCCATGTCGAGCCGATAGAGGAAGTCCCGCTCGCGGTCCGGGTGGTCCCCGAAGAGCTCCCAGACTCGCTGATGGACCGCATAGGGGCTCTCGAAGGTCTTGAAGAACCGGGGATCTGCCTCAGCCCCCGACTTGAGCGTGATACGTGAGAGGAACATAGCTCAACCTCCCTGGAGGGTCTGGATGGCCTGATGCTCAAGGCGCCACTGGAACTGCCAGCGCTGACGACAGCCTGGCTCGTCGCGGCGCTGCGCGACGCTCTTGGACTTCAGCGCCATGGGGATGCCCTCCTCCCAGAACCAGAGCCTCGACTTCTTGTCGCAGAGCCCCCGAAGCTGCTCTGTCAGCATCTTCAGGCTCTCCAGCGGCTTGTCACCGCCCGTTCCTGGGGCCACACGCCCCTCCAGGGCCGCGCCGGCGTCCTCCGCTTCGATGAGCTGAGGGGCCAGCGGGAGGGCCAAGACGCACGCCCGGCGCCCCATATAGAGCGGGAAGCGCGGCGCGTTCAGCCGCTCCACCAGCTCTTCGGCGCTCCAGGCGCTCTCCGGCTTGATCCACATGGCCACGCTGTAGAGGGCATCGACGCGGTAGTCGCGCCAGGTCTGCATCGTGCCTTGCGGGTAGACGTCGGCGTCCAGCTCGCGCGCACGCGAGAACGGACGCTCATCCCCCGTCTTCTGGGGGTGTTGGATGGTGTGATAGTCGCGCAGGGGAGCGCCCGGAGCTTCAACACAGACCGCGAAGGCCAGGGAGGCGCCGAGGCGCCGCAGCGCCTCGTCCTCCTCGCGTCGAATCCCGAGCGCCGCACCCACCAGGCCCAGCAGGGCCGAGCGGGTGGGCTGGAGCTGGCTGGTGCGCAGCTCCCCCACGGCGATGTCACCCCAGGAGGCCATCGGCCCATAGAGCTGGAAGGTGACGAAGGTCTCCATCTCAGGCGCCCTCCTCGACAAACTTCAGCAGCTCCGCCAACGACACATAGCGCTCGCCCTCGATGCCCGGCGCGCAGCAGAGCTCCTTGTGAGCCGCAGCCATCGGCCCATAGGCCTTCTCGAAGCCGCTGCGGAGCCCCTGAAGCCGCTCCACAGCCTCCGCGACCATGTCCTTGCTCTTCCCCTTCACCGGCTTGAGGAAGGCCGCCGAGAGCGAGCGGGGCTGCTGATCCCCCTGCTCCACCAGCACATAGGAAGCCGCCGCCCGCGACCCGAAGCTGTTCTGCTTCCCCGACGGCGCCACCGTCGCCGCCGCCTCCAGCATGGCCTTCAAAGCCTGCCCGGCCAGCGCCTCGTCCCCCTGGAGGTTCTTCACCAGCGTCGCCCGATCCACGCACACATAGAGGTAGAACACCCCCGCCCCGAACCCGACCTCCCCGATGTGCCCCGCCCCCAGATCCTCCTCGCCGGTGTTGAGATCGTCCACCGCGGTGAAGTAGTCATCCTCGATGGCGACGTCGTGGACCGTGATGGCGTGGGCGACCTGCGCTGCTGCGTCCACGTTGTACTCCGTCGCCGCCGCGTACATGCGCCCGAAGAGCGCGATGTCCACCGCCGACGGGCGGTGCTTCAGCACCTTCGTCCGCAGCTCCTTGAGCACCCCTTCCAGATCCCCTCCCTTCGCCTTCTTCCCCTTCTTCCCCTTCCCATCCTCCTCAGCATCTTCGCTGCCTTGGGCGGCCTCCTCGATCTGCTCCCAGAGCTTGTTGAGCCCCTCATCGGCGCGCTCACCCTCCGGGCGCAGGCGATACGCCACGAAGTCGTGCGCCGCCTTGCTCTCGTCCGGGCCGAAGTGCGCCAGCTGCTTCATCCGCACGCTCTCCTGCGGCTTGTCCGCGCTGAAGGCCTCCACCGCGCCGAAGGCCCCGACGATGATGTTCACGCTGCGCGCAGCGACCTCCGTCTCCCAGCCCCCATCCAGGAGGCGCTGGAGCAGCTCATCACCCAGCCGCCGGGTCCGCGTGCCGACGTAGCCCTCCAGCATCTTTTGCACGACGTCCGACTGGCGCCAGGTCCGCTTGAGGCATTGGGATGAGATCCGCAGCCGGGACACGCCGCCCATCATCGCGCTCTTGGGTCGCCCCAGATCGTCGCGGTTGAGGTTGGAGGGCGGATACGAGGTGATCAGGTGAAACTGAACAAAACGAGACATAACAGACTCCGTGTGGTTTGAGAACAAGAGGCGCGTGGCCTCCAGCGAAGTTTCGGCTAGAATAGCAGTAAATTACGATGCAGATCGATAATAGTCCCGCGCCCAACGCTTGCGGGTGTCGCTCGACCACCCGTACGCCGAGGCCGCGAGATCCCCGAGGTTGACCGTGCGCCCCAGCTGATCCAGGAGCCGCCGAAGCCGCTCCAGCAGCAGCCCAAGCTCATCGTCATCGACCTGGAGGATCCGATTGAAGCGCAGCGTCGAGATCCGGGAGACCTTGCTGCCCTGAACAGGAGCCCCCATCTGATGTGCGACGCTCTCGCCCTCGGAGCGCTCGACGCGCGCGGCCAGCGCAGCCACAAGCGCCAGGCGCTCGCGCTGGATCCTGGGGCTCCCCTCCAGGCGTTCCATCCGATGGAGGAGATCGTGGTAGGCCGGGGAGAAGGCCACCTCCTCCAGCGAGCGAGCGCGCCGCAGCGCCGCGCGCCCCCCCCGGTCTTCCTCCAGGCCCTGCCACCACGCATAGAGCCCAGATAACTCAGGGCTCTCAGGTTTGAAGTTGAGATAGGACACACTCATCACATCACCTTTCACGCTTTGGCCTCGACCAGCAGGTCGAGGGCTTCGTTGAGCTTCTTGCCGTAGAGCCCCCTGCGCAGCCCGTCCCAGGCCCGCGCGATCCGCTCCGGGTGGCCGTGGCCGACATGGCCCGGCTGGATGAAGAGATCAAAGGTCGCCTCCGCGCGCTCTCGCAGCAGCTTGCGCCAGCTCTGGCGAGCCTCCACCGTCGAGCCCTCCGTCTCCAGGACCTGGATGAGCTGCTCGACGTGGGCGAAGAACGCCCCCTCCAGCGGCTGCCAGAGCGCGTCGCGGATCATCGGGCGCTGATCGGCTGGGATCTTCCCATGAGGCGCCAGCGCAGCCTGAAGCGCCACCACCACCTCCCACTCCACCAGCCGGGTCGCGTCGATGATCCGCACCACCTCGCCGCGCAAAGCCGCGCGATCCTCGTCAGCTTCGGGGACCAGCAGCGGCATGGTGCTGTCCGCCCACGCCCGCGCCTTCGCGTTGTTCATGGAGAACCCAAACGCCCGGAGGCGCTGGTCTTTGTGGCGCCGCTTGCGAACGCTCGACGCCCCGGCAATCACCACGTTCGCAGGCTCCACGCCGTGCGCTTCACCGAGCGCCAGCCCCAGCCAGTCGGCCCAGCCCACCCCATCCCCAGGGGTCAGCACCGGGAGGATGCTGTCATCCTTCTGCTTGCGGTACGGCGTCAGCGTGTGCCGCCAGCTCTCGTAGTTCACCCCCTTGGGGCGCGTCTTCACCCCGCCGATCGAGATGTGCTCGGCGCGTCCGCAGACACAGCACGGCTTGACCTGGGGAGACCGCTCCAACAAGGCGCGCCGCGGCAGCCCCCAGAACATCTGGAGCGCATGCGCATCCTGCGGGCGCGTCTTGGCGTCGTCGTCGCTCGTCCGGAGCGGGCGCACCCAGGCGAAGACCCGCGCCACCGACGCCGCGTCGTCGGGCGTTGGCACCTCACTCTTCAACTCCACGACGTTGAGCCAGAGGGTCTCCCAGAGGATCTCTCCAACCAGCAGCGTCGTCAGCGGCCCGCCGCCGCGGAGGCTGGTGCGGTGCCCTCGGCCTCCACCCGGCGCGTTCGTCTGGAGGGTAAAGACCGCGACCGCCGCACACGACGGGCACAGCTGCGCGTCCACCAGCTCGTCCTGCTTCCCGAACCAGGTGCAGCTCTGCGCGGTGGTGTCGATCAGCAGCCAGGAGATCCCCTCCGCGTTGGCCGTCTCGTTGGAGGCCAGCGCGGCCTCCTGCATGAAGCGATCTTCCCCATCGAGCAGCTGGAACCACCGCGCCCAGGGAGCGAACGCGGCCTCCAACACCTCCGGCGTGGGAGGTGCATCGGAGAGCTTGGTCCAGGTGTTTTCGTTCAGATCAGGCCAGGCGGTCTGCAGGAGCCCGATCAAGAACTGCAACCAGGCCGTCTCAAAGTCTGCGCGCGTCGCATCGATCGCGACGATCGGGTCCACCTCAAGGCCCGAGGTGATCTCGGCGGGTCGTATGCGGGTCCGAGCGCCGCTGCGACGCAGCACAGGAATCCAGGGATCGTTGATTAGATTCATCACGAACCTCCTTGACAATTCGACAATCACTCAAAACAGAGACCATAGACGGGATCATATGTCAAGTGCACATCGCTCTTGCGCACCGCACGCCCCTGCCCACGCCAAGCCCCATCCCTCCACTCCAGCGGGAGGGTCACGACGTAGCGCCCCTCGTCGGGCATGGTGGCCCGGAGCTTCTCCAGGGCTGCGGCGTGACGCCCCTCGAAGGCTTCGCAGAGCTGATCCTCCCGGACGCGCACCTGAGAGAGCTCCCAGGCCAGCTCACCGCGCCCCGCCCACGGCTCAAGGCGATCCCCCTTGACCCGAACGAGCCGCAGCATGGCGGTCGGCTCGCCGAGCCGGGTGGGCGGGTGGGCGTCCTCCTGCCAGACCCGGTAGGTGGCCTTGTAGCCGTCTTGCAAGGCCAGCGCGCTGTCTGCGGCGATCGTCTGGGCGGCGCGCCGCTCCCCATCTGCCTCATCGCTGTGCGAGATGAGCGCGTCCGGGATCTCGGCGTCGGCGCCATAGACGGCCTCGACGAAGCTCCGGGCGTCCTCGGGGACCCGGAGCCGTCGGTACTCGGCGAGCCAGCGCGCGGTCAACCAGAGCTGCCCGTGGTCGGGGTAGACGTAGGCGGCGCGCGGGAAGAGCGCCTTGTACCAGCCTTCGGTCGGAGGCTCCTCCATCGAAGGGCAGAGCACGTCCAGCCGCGGACGCCCGCGCTGGCCGACCTCGACCCGACGCCCCGACATGTCGCGAGCGTGGCGGTGGAGGCGGCCTGCCCGCTGGATGAGCAGATCCGCCGGGGCCAGGTCGGTCACCATCGCGTCGAAGTCGAGGTCCAGGGACTGCTCGACGACCTGGGTGGCGATCAGCAGCCGCCCCGCCCGCTCATCCGGCCCCGACGTCGGCCCGAAGCGCTCCAGGATCGAGCGCTCGATCTCCAGGCGATCCCCCACCGTGAAGCGGCTGTGGAAGAGGCTCACCCGATCCCCAAGCCGCACCTGGAGCCGCCTGAAGGTCGCCATCGCGTCAACGACGGTGTTGCGGATCCAGCACGCACACCCACCCTCCGCCAGCACCTCCAGGAGGCGCGCCTCCGCGTCGGCTTCTTCGGAGAGGAGGCTCACCTCCAGCTCGCGAGAGAGCTCGGCGCGAGCGGCGACCGGCGTCTCCACCACGCCGCCCGCGCCGAGCTGG
>CAUJGC010000203.1 GCA_963169075.1 Myxococcota bacterium | reverse complement strand
TCTTGCTTCCTCTCTTGTTCTGTCGCTGCGGCGGCGTCCCGGCCCCCCGCCCGCCCCGCCCCCCCCCCCCCCCCCACCCCCATGGGTCTGGAGATCGTCAGTGAGCGCAGCCAACGCCAAAAAGCCGTCGCGGGTCGGCTTCATCCTCATCATCATCGCGCTGGTGCTGATCATCCTGGGAGCCGGGATGGGGACGGTGCTGGTGGGCCTCTACAACCTGGGCGTCGAGGTCCAGAAGGAGGAGCGCGCGTCGCTGATGCGGCTGGTGGCGGAGCACAACGCGCTGATCCAGCGCGGCGAGGTGGGCTCGGCGCGGAGCCGCTACTGGTCGACCCGCCTGCGGGGGCGCTACTCGAACCAGGACGCGGCTGCGTGGCTGGAGGAGGTCGGCCCGGCGGCGTCGGCGCAGGACTTTACGGTGCTTCAGCACACGGAGCGGACGAGCGACGCGGGGGAGACGCTGATCGACCTGGAGGTGCGGACCCGGGGGGCGTCGTCGCAGCGTGTGGTCTACACCTTCGAGAAGACGTGGGAGGACGGGGCGGAGCGCTACGCGCTCTGGGAGATCGACTTCGCGCCGTGACGGGGGCGCCGCTCTCGAGACCCGCGATAAGCCGGGTTTTGTCGTGGACGATCATTCCTCTAGGCGCGCCGTCACCGACGCGCTCCAGCGACCATACCCGGGACGCTCAGGCGGGCCGCCTGCGAGGCCGAGGCCTCAGGTCCCTGTTCGGTCTTGCTCCGGGTGGGGTTTACCATGCAGCGCGACGTCACCGCCGCGCCCGGTGAGCTCTTACCTCACCCTTTCACCCTTACCCCAAGCGCCGAGGCGCCTGTGGGGCGGTCTGCTCTCTGTGGCACTTTCCCTGGGGTCGCCCCCGGTTGCCGTTAGCAACCACCTTGCCCTGTGGAGCCCGGACTTTCCTCCCGCAGCCTGGCCGAGGCCAGGCCGCCAGCGATCGCCTGCGGATCTCGAGAGCGCCGCCCCCGTCACGGGGCGGCGCGCGGCTCAGGCCTCAGCCTGGGCCTCGGTCGTCTCGCCCTCGGCATCCCCGTGGAAGTAGAGGATGCGCTGGCAGGAGGGGCAGATCTCCAGCGTGGAGCCGCGCTGGATCGTGATGAAGAGCTGCGGGGGGAGGGACATGAAGCACCCGGTGCAGTGTCCGTCCTGGGCTGCGACGATGGCGCGGCCGCCGCGGCGGCTGCGGATGAAGTCGTAGCGGCGGAGGGGGCCCTGCTTGATCTGGGCGCGGGACTCCTTGATGCGCTCCCCGGAGGCCAGGATCTGCTTGTCGAGGATGGCGATCTTGCCCTCGGCCTCCTGCTCGACCTCCTGGATCTGCCGGGCGAGGTCCGCGATCTTCTCCTCTTTCTCGTTGAGGTGGCGCTGGTTGACCTCGATGGCCTCTTTGAGGTGCTCCAGCTGCTCGCGGGTCTCGTCGGCCTTCTTCTTGAGGCCTTCCATCTCCTTCTCGACGGCGTTGTACTCCTTGGTGGAGGAGACGTTCATGAGCCGCTCTTTGCTGGAGGCGTGGCGCTCCATGCCCTCCGCCAGCTCGGCCTCGCGTCGCGAGCGCAGCTCGACCGTCTCGGCCAGCTCGGCGCGCTGGGCCTCGATGTCATCGGAGAGGGCCTTGAGCATGCCCTTGTGCTCCAGGAGCTGCTTCTGGATCTCGCCCTTGGCCTTGTGGCGCTCGTCCAGGTAGAGGTCGATGGCTTGCACCTGGCGCAGCAGTCTGAGTTGGTCCTTCAAAGCTCACCTCATCAATCCCGCGTGGCGCGCGCTGGAGGCGGCGCGCCCGTGGCGGTCGGTCAAAAAATAAAGCGCCCGGTGGAGTTCCACCAGGCGCCCATGGATGCGTAGGGTTGTGCGGTCAGCGCTCTGACCATGCGTCTGGCTCCTTGGAGCAGGTCGAGGGGGGGAGTAGATGGGCCCACCTGGATTCGAACCAGGGACCAACCGGTTATGAGCCGGCAGCTCTAACCGCTGAGCTATAGGCCCTGAATGTAGGTTCTCCCCGCACATCTGGTTCGACCTCCCAGATTCACGGGCTGGCCTTATAGTGCCGATGCCTTCAGGTGTCAAGATCCTGGACGCGTCACGTTCAAACATCGAAGAAGGTCAGCTGCTGTGCGACGCGGCGCGTTCGGCGTTCAACGGGCTCCTCGCCGTCAGCCAGGCCAGGGCCGAGGAGCTCGTCAGGTTGAAAGAGCGGCGGAGCCGCCCAGGGGTAACCCTCCTGCGGCGGGAGGAGCATCCGGGCCTCGAACATCCGGCTGAACTCGCTCCAGAGGGCCTGCTCCGGCGCTGGCGCCGGGGCAGGCTCCGGCTGCGTCCGGCTCTGGAGGAGGGCCGCGAAGGCGTTCATCCGCGCGTCGATGACGTCGATCTCATGCAGGATCACCGCCTCGATCATCCGGGGCCGCTTGGGCGAGCCGTACTCCAGGCGCCCGTGGTGGGCGACGACGAGGTGCTGGAGCTTGAGCGCCAGCTCCGCCGGGAAGCCTGGCAGCCCGCTGGCGATGCGCTGGACCAGCGCCGCGCCGGTGACCAGGTGGCCGATCAGCTCGCCCTCGTCGGTGTAGGCGAAGGCGCGGTCGTAGCGCAGCTCCGTGATCTTGCCGATGTCGTGGAGGATCACCCCCGCCAGGAGCAGATCGCCGTCCAGAGCGCCCGGGTAGTACCGCGCGTAGTGCTGGTGCAGCCCGACCGCGATCCGCGCCATCGAGAGGACGTGCTCCAGGAGCCCGCCGATGTAGTTGTGATGGTTCGTCGTCGCCGCTGGCGCCAGCCGGAAGCAGCGCTTGATCTGCGGCTCGTCCAGGGTCGCCTGGAGGAAGCGGAGGATCTCGGCGGAGCGGACGTGGACCGCCAGGAGCGCCCGGAGCTGCGCCTCCAGGGCGTCGATCGAGAAGCGCGTGGCTGGCAGGTAGTCCGCCAGGCTCACCTCCGCCTCGGGGACGGCGTAGAGGTCGATGATGTTGAGCTGGAGCTGCCCCTGGTAGTCCTCAGCCCGCGCGTGGACCCGGACGAAGTCGCCTTCGTTGAAGCGCACCGCGATGGCGGGGGCGTTGGCCCAGATCCGACACTCCAGCTCCCCCGTCCGATCCGAGAGCCGCAGGCGCACGAAGGGGTCCCCCTTGCGGGTGGTCCCCACCGCGCGCGACTGGACCAGGAAGACGCCTTCGACGGTCTGCGGGCCGTCGATCGCCTCGATGTAGACACCCTTCGCGTAGGCCATGGGCTCCCTCAACGGGCGTCGGCGCGTGGGTTGGGGCGCGCCGCGTCGGCTGACGTTACCACCCGGCTCACGCCTCCATCAACTTCTTGATCGCCCGGTCGATGGTGACGCGCTTCTTGTGCGCGGCCTCGTAGGCGCGGACCGCCTCCAGCGCCTCGGGGGAGAGGGCCTCCAGGGCCTCGACGATGACCTTGACGTTGAGGTCGTCGTAGCCCGGGATGGGGAAGGCTGCGGGCTCGGGCGCGGGCTCAGGCGCGGGTTCGGGCTCAGGCGCCGCGGCCTGCGCAGGCTCGGGCGTGGGCTCGGGCTGAGGCGCGGGCGGCGCGGCGGCGACCGGGGGAGGCGCCGCGGCCTGCGGCGCCGCGGCCTGCGGCGTCGCGGGCTGCTGGAAGGGCTCCAGATCGGGGTGATCCCCCTCGGCGCGCTCGTAGAGCCAGGCGGCGCTGCGCTGGAGGAGGTCCAGGCGGCGACCGCTCAGCTCGTAGAGGATGTCAAAGGCGGTGCTGGTGCCAGCCAGGACCGCGGAGCGGACGCGCTGGGTGCGGGTGTCGAGGTCAAACATCACAGGCTCCGTAGCGTGGGGAGGGGTGCGGTCGCGTTACCTCGCGCGGCGCACGCCCTCCGGGGGCAGGCTAAACACCATGACGCAGCGTGTCAATCACAGGCTGGACGCGCGGGCTTGACGCGCGAGATGACAGGTGTTAGCTAACAATCGTCATGTTGACGCCTCGCCTGGAGCCGCCATGCCCCCGCGCCCCCGCTTCACCCCCGACCTGATCCTGGCTGCCGCCCTCGCCTTGACGCGGGAGGAGGGGATCAGCACGGTGACGGCGCGGAGCGTGGCGGCGCGCCTGGGCTGCTCCACCGCCCCCATCTTCACCCACTTCGCCTCCATGGAGGGCCTCCACGAGCAGCTCATGGAGGCGATCATCGCGGCGTTCGTGGCCGCCGCCAGCGACCCCGTGGACGAGGACCCGCTGCTCGGCGCCGGGATCGGCTGGCTCCGCTTCGCCAGCGACGAGCCACGCCTCTACGAGGCCCTCTTCCTCACCCCCCACCCCTGGCACGCCAAGTGGGGGCCGGTCCGCCGGGAGCTGGCGCAGCGCATGGCGGCGCACCCCCGCTACGCCGACCTCCCCACCCCGGCGCGCTTCGCGCTGGTCGGGCGCGCCTCCATCGTCCTCCACGGCCTCGGCGTCGAGCTCTGGTCCGGGCGCCTGCCCGCCTCCTCGCCGCGACGCCTCCTCACCGAGCTGGTCCTCCCCGTCGTCGAGGCCGCCATCGCGCGCGGCTGGGACGACGATCTGCACTCGCATTTCAACCCCAACCCCAACCCCCACATCCCCCGAGGTTCTCCATGACCCAGCACCCGCATGGCGGCTCCATCGTCGGTGAAGTCCTCGCCGCTCACGGCGTCAAGTGCCTCTACAACCTCTGCGGCGGCCACATCTCGCCCATCCTCCAGGGGGCCAAGATGCACGGCCTCTCCGTGGTGGACATGCGCGATGAGGTGTCGGCGGCCTTCGCCGCCGACGCGGCGAGCCGCCTGACGGGTATCCCCGGCGTCTGCGCCGTCACCGCGGGCCCCGGCGTGACCAACACCGTCACGGCGGTCAAGAACGCCCAGGAGGCCCAGCAGCCGATCTTGATCCTGGGCGGGGCGACGGCGACGGTGCTCCGCGGCCGCGGCTCGCTCCAGGACATCGACCAGCTCTCGCTGATGAAGCCCATCACCAAGTGGGCTGCCCGGTGCAGCAAGGTCGGTGATCTGGTCCCCATGCTGGAGCGGGCCTTCCGCGTCGCCACCGAGGGCATCCCGGGGCCGGTCTTCCTGGAGATCCCCGTGGACGTGCTCTACCCCGAGGAGATCGTGGCGGAGTGGTACGTCAAGGAGACGGGGGTGGAGAAGATGAAGGGCCTGGTGGGGAAGGCCGCGCAGCTGGCGATCAAGGGCTACCTCTACCACCAGTTCCACACGCCCCACATCCCCCGGGTGCCGATCTCGGGTTGGCCGACGCTGAGCGCGCCGTTCGGCGGGGACGTCGGGGCGCAGCTCGACCAGGTGGCGGCGGCGCTGGAGCGCGGCGCCAGGCCCGCGCTGGTCATCGGCAACCAGGCCATGGTGAACCTCACCCCCGAGCGGGCTGAGGAGCTGGCCGAGGCCGTCCGGGCCCTCAACATCCCCACCTTCCTGGGCGGCTCCTCCCGCGGGCTCCTGGGTCGGACGAGCCCCGTGCAGTTCCGCCACAAGCGCACCGAGGCGCTCAAGGAGGCCGACGTGGTGCTGATCGCGGGCTTCCCCTTCGACTTCCGGCTGGGCTATGGGCTGAAGATCAACAAGAAGGCGACGCTGGTGAGCATCAACCTGGACGCCGCGGCGCTGAAGAAGAACCGCAAGCCCACGCTGGCGATCCAGGCGCACCCGGGCCACGCGCTGGTGCAGCTGGCGGCGCGCTTCCGCGGCCAGAGCCGCTGGAGCGGCTGGTTCCAGACCCTCCAGGAGCGCGAGGACGCCCGCGACGCCGAGATCCAGCGCCGTGCCCAGCCCGACGGTCCGCTGATCGATCCGGTGCACTTCTTCCTCCGCGTCGAGGAGCACATGGCCGACGACAGCGTCCTGATCGTGGACGGCGGCGACTTCGTCGCCACCGGCTCCTACATCGTGCGCCCGCGTCGCCCCCTCTCGTGGCTGGACCCCGGCGTCTTCGGGACGCTGGGGGTGGGCGGCGGCTTCGCCGCAGGCGCCGCCAGCGTCCGGCCCTCCGCGGAGGTCTGGCTCTTCTACGGGGACGGCTCCAGCGCCTACAGCCTGGCCGAGTTCGACACCTTTGTCCGCTCCGGCTATGCCCCCATCGCCATCATCGGCAACGACGCCAGCTGGCAGCAGATCGCCCGCGACCAGGTCCACATCCTCGGAGATCCCGTCGGGACGGTGCTCCGGCGCACGGACTACCACACCGTGGCCGAGGGCTACGGCGGCCGGGGCTTCCTCGTCACCGACCCGGCCCAGATCGACGAGGTCCTCCTGGAGGCCAAGCGGCTCGCCGCCGAGGGCACCCCCGTCTGCATCAACCTGCACCTGGCGACCTCGGATTTTCGCGAAGGTTCCATGTCAATTTGATGTATATTAAATACAAATCAACCTGGGAGGGCGCTCGGTCTGCCGACCGATTCAGTGAGCGCGCCTGGGCGCGTCAGGCCACCGGCTCGCCACCGCGTCGAGGGTCAGGTAGAGGAGGATGGCGATGGAGCCGAGGAGCGCGACGCCGAGCGCGGTGAGCGCCACCGGCCAGAGGGGGCGCCCGCGCTCGCGGGCGTCCCGCGCGAGGAGGAAGAGGGCGATGTTCGCGGCCATGACGAGATCCCCGAAGATCTGTGTCGTGGGGAGATCATCGAAGGGGGGGAAGACGCTCCAGAAGCCTGCGTCCCACGTCATCGCGAGGCTGAACGCGGTGAAGGTGAGCAGGAGGAGCCCAAAGATGAAGCGCGTTGAGGTCATGATGCTTACCAAGGCGAGGAGGAGTTGATGAGCGAGCTGATCATTCAAGCCCGTCCGAGCGATCTGGGCCACGGCCTGGTCGTCCAGCGTATCTTGCCATCGGCGCGTCAGCGGATGGTAGGGCCGTTCATCTTTCTGGATCACGCGGGGCCGGTGGAGAGCCTGGCGCGGAGCGCGGACGTGCGCCCGCACCCGCACATCGGGCTCTCGACGGTGAGCTACCTCCTGAGCGGGGAGGTGATGCACCGGGACAGCCTGGGGGTGGAGCAGGCGATCCGCCCCGGCGAGGTGAACTGGATGACGGCGGGTCGCGGGATCGTGCACTCGGAGCGCTTCGAGGGGGCGCAGGCGGTGGCGGGTGGCGGTCTGGAGCTGCTCCAGTCCTGGGTGGCGCTGCCGGAGCACGCGGAGGAGGTCGAGCCGGGGTTCTGGCATCACAGCGTCGAGGCGCTGCCGACGGTGGAGGAGGGGGGGGCGTGGATGCGCCTGGTGGCTGGGGACGCCTACGGGCTCTCCAGCGGGGTGCGCGCGCACTCGCCGCTCTTCTACCTCCACGTTCACCTGGCGGCTGGGGCGCGTGTGGCGCTGCCGACGGGGTATGTCGAGCGCGCGGCCTATGTGGTGCGCGGTCGCGTGGAGGTGTCAGGTGGCGCGGTGGAGCCGGGTCGGCTGGTGGTCTTCGGTGAGCGGAGCGGCGGCGACATCACGGCGCTGGAGGAGAGCACGGTGATGTTGCTGGGGGGCGATCCGGTGGGGGAGCGCTTCATCTGGTGGAACTTCGTCTCGTCGAGCCGTGCGCGGATCGAGCAGGCGAAGGCGGACTGGCAGGCGGGGCGCTTCGCGATGCCCCCCACCGACCACGACGAGTTCATCCCGCTGCCGACCGATCGCTGAGGGGGCAGCTCACGCGACGGGGGGGCGCGGCGGGGCCCCGGTGCTCATGAGGCCCGGGAAGCCGCTCAGGTAGGTGAGGAGGGCGTCTCCGACGTCGGCGTGTCGGAGGTCGTCGGGGTGCCAGGGGGGGAGGGAGGGGGCGAAGGCGGCGTCGGCGGAGGCGCGAGGCCAGGCCGGGTGGATGATGGCGGCCTTGCCGACGGCGATGACGTCGGCGCCTGCGTCGAGGGCGCGGTAGGCGTCGGCGCGGGTCCAGACGCCGCCGGCGGTGACGAGGGCGACCTCGGCGGGGAGGGCGTCGCGGAAGAGGCGTGCGATGGGGGGGGCGTCGGGCGCTGCGGCGCTGGGGGCGACGGCGCTCCGCATGGAGAGGTGGATCCAGTCGGCGCCGTCCTCGGCGGCCCAGCGGGCGGTCTGGAGGCTGTCCTCCAGGGTGATGCCGCGGGCTGCGAAGAGGTCGGTGGGGTTGAGGCGGATGCCGACAGCGAAGCCGGGCGAGGTGGCGGCGCGGGCGGCGCGGAGGACCTCGCGGACGAGGCGAGCGCGCCCGGCGAGGTCGCCGCCCCAGGCGTCGTCCCGGGTGTTGTCGAGGGGGGCGAGGAGCTGGGTGAGGAGGTAGCCGTTGGCGCCGTGGATCTCGACGCCGGCGAAGCCGGCGACCTCGGCGCGTCGGGCGGCGGCTGCGAAGTCGTCGATGACGCGGCGGAGGTCGTCCTCGGTGGCCTCGGCGGCGGTGAGGGGGCGTCCGGGGGCCAGCTTGGCGAGGGCGCCGCCGTGGTGGAGCTGGACGAAGGGGGTGGCGCCGCGCTCCCGGAGAGTGCTGGCGAGGCGGGTGAGGCCGGGGAGGTGCTCGACGCCCGCGATGCCGAGCTGTCCTTGCCAGGCCTTGCCCTCGGGGCTGACGAAGGCGGCGCAGGTGCTCAGCCAGGAGAAGCCGCCCTCGGCGCGTCGGGCGAGCCAGCGCAGCTCGTCATCTCCGAGGGTGCCGTCGGGGTGGCTCTGGGTGTTGGTGAGGGGGGCGAGCGCGATGCGCCCTGGGACGCGGACCCCGGATCGAAGCGTGATGTCTTGAGTGAGTGAGTCCATGATACGCCTTTGATCTCCGGGTGGTGTGATCGCCAGCGGGTCGGTTGACCAGCGGGCGCTCTACCTATCGCACGGCTGGCGTGTGTCGGCAAGGGTGGGGTCCAGGGGAGCTTCCCCTGGCCGCCCGTGGCCCCCCCCAAACCATGAAAAATAAAATAATTTTTTTAAAAATTACTGTTTTTTTAAAGGGTTTGGGGGTGCCACCGGCGGG
>CAUJGC010000202.1 GCA_963169075.1 Myxococcota bacterium | reverse complement strand
CCCCGCCCGTGAGGCCTCCCCAACCCAACACAAACAACAAAATTTCCGGTATATTTTTTAATTTTTTTGGGGGTCCCCCATGCCCCCGGCGGCTGGGGGAAGCTCCCCCAGACCCCCACCCTCCCGCTCAAGCGGTCAGGGGAGCCGCGTCTTGTGCAGCTTCCACTCCCCCGCCTCCAGGATCATGATCATCTTGCGGTGGTGGCCGTCGCGGTCCACCGCGAAGATCTCCTTGCGGGTGTCGCTCTCGGCCTCCTGCTCCCCGGGGAGCTGATCCTCGAAGGTCTTGAGGTCGGGGACCATCCAGGCGTCCATGGGATCGAAGGCGACGCGGGCGCCGTCCTGATAGACCAGCACGCCCTCGCTGAGGGCGGCCTGGCCGTCCTGGGTGGGGTGGGCGAAGGCGAGGGCGGCCTGGGTCTCCGAGGAGAGCTGCTGCCAGACCTCGCCCCAGCGCTTGCTCTTGAGGGCGGCGTAGAGCTCCAGCGCCGCCGCGCGCGCGTCGATGTAGCGCCGCTGCGACGCCTTCTCGTCCTCGCCGGGGACCAGGCTGACGGCGGCCCACTCCGCCTCGGGGGGCGGGGGGGGGAGGGTGTAGATGGAGGGAGCGCAGGCCGGCGCCGCGCAGGCGGCCAGGAGCGCGGCGCCCAGGAGGCGCCGCGCCGCTGCAGAGCGGGTCGTGATCAAGAGGCTCACCAGGTCGCGGGGAGGTAGTTGCCCTCGAAGGTCGCGATCGCCACCGAGCGAGGCGGCAGGAAGATCGGCCGCGTCCCCAGCGGCACCAGCTCGCCGTCGAGGCGCCCCAGGTTGGAGATCGTGTTGGGGCCGCCGGGCACGTCGATGCCAGCGTAGACCGCCAGCACGTTCGTGGTGGTGCGGGAGGGCTCGGGGAGGGTGTCGTCGGGGTTGCCGTTGAAGTAGGTCAGCCGGGCGCCGTCATGGGCGAGGTTCACCGTGGCGTTGGCGATGGGCAGCGGCGCGTCGATGGTGTAGGTCTGCCCGTCCAGATCGATCGTCCGCCCCGCCTCGCCGCAGTCGTTGATGCGGCCCGCGATGGCGCCGTTGCCGTCCTGGATGCCCGCCGGGACAAAGGCCGTGGAGGGGATCGTGTTCCAGGCGCCGATGGAGATGACGTTGCCGCCCCAGGGGGACCAGGCCGTCCCGTTGTCGTCGCGGACCTCGGTGAGGATGGGGCCGAACTCGTAGGTGTCGATCCAGCGCGCCTTGCGCCCGCTCACCTTGAAGACCAGGCGCGTGTGGGTGGGCACGTTGGGGATGGCGAAGTAGCCCTCGGAGTCGTTGCCCGGATCCTCCGGCGGCACGATGGAGGTCATGTGGCCGTAGATGAGGGTGGACTCCTTCTGGGGGTCGCGGCTGGCGTTGGCGCCGTCGTACGCCCAGCGCTGGGTGCACTGGGCCTTCATGCCGCTGTCTGCGATGGCGCCGCAGTAGCCGATCTCCAGGAGGCAGGCGTCGTCGCCAGCGTCGCAGCGGCAGGGGTCCACCTCGAAGCACTCCTCCAGCGCGGGGATGTCGGTGGGGTCGATGGTCTCGCACCGGGTCATCACATCCTCGAAGAAGCGCGCCTCATTGTAGATGGTGACGCAGAGGCCCTGGGTGGAGCCGCCGGGGCCGAACTTCTCGATCCGACCTCGCGCCTCGGTGTACTCCACCGCGTCGTCCAGGGCGGTGGGGTCGGTGTAGCAGCCGATGTTGGGCGCCGCCGCCACCGGGTGCACGCTGTCGCGCTCGTAGTGCAGCGCGATCTCGGCCTCGCCGCCGGGAGGCGTGGCGCAGACGCCGTCCTGGCAGACCGCGCCGCCGTTGCACCCCAGGAGGCCGCCGCCGCACTCGATGAAGGGGTCTGCCTCGATGGGGTTGTTGTTGGCGGGGTTGTTGTTGGCGGGGTTGTTGTTTGCGGGGTTGTTGTTCGCCGGGTTGTTGTTGGACGGGCTGTTGTTGGCGCTGTTGTTACCTGGCGGCTGCGGGTTGCCCGGGTTGCCCGAGCCTCCGCAGGCGGCGAGGAGCGACGCGGCGAGCAGGCCGCAGAGGGGGGCAGCGTAGCGGTGGGAGATGGGCACGGGGTTCCTCACGAGCGAATGGGTGGCGCGGTCTGGACGCGACGCGCGTCCAGGGCGCGCCTGCGTGGCGGGCTGGGATACTAGCCCTCGCCCCCGGCGGAATCAAGAGGCCCCCGGCCCCCCCGCTCGGCGCGGCCCCGGGCCAGGCGCCGCAGGCGGGCGACCTTGGCCCGGACCTCCTCGTCCTCGATCTGCTCCAGGAGCGCCTCCTCGCGGGGGGAGAGCCCGCCCAGCGGCGGGGGCGGCGCCTGGCCGGGCGCCTGGAGATCAAACTGCTGCGCGCCCGCCAGCACCAGCTCCAGCTCCTTCAAAGGCCACGGCATCATGGCGTTGATCCGCGCCAGGAGGCGCTCCCGGTGGTGCCGGAACTCCTTGAGCCGCGGCTCCCCCGACACGATCACCCGCAGCGTCTGGTCCTTGAGGCGCACCGGCCGCGTGTGCGCCGCGAAGTAATCCCCCACCATCAGCGTCCACGACGCCTGGAGGATGCCCACGGTGATGGGCAGGCCCTCCTCAAAGCGCCGCTTGAGCAGCGAGCGCGCGATCTTCTCGAACATGAAGTGAGTCCTCTCTCTGCTCCGCCCCCCGCCCGGAGCACTTTATAGCACGGCGACGAGAGCGGCGGGAGCCTGCGTTTTTTCTCTTGACAGGCCCGGGGGCGATGCGTAGAGTCTGCCTCACCTCGCGGCGATGAGCCGCAGATGAGGTCGAAGGCGTGTAGCTCAGCGGGAGAGCACTTCTCTGACACGGAAGGGGTCAGCGGTTCAAATCCGCTCACGCCTACTTGAAGACCCCTGGAGGATTTCCTCCAGGGGTCTTCTGCTTTTTCTCCGCGGCGCTTGTCAATGTGGACCGCTCAGGTCATATTTCAGGCGTGGCGCCACGCGCCACCTGACAGGCCCCAACCCGGAGGAGGATCTTGCAGGCCTCGCCCGACACACCGCACCCCCCGCTGGAAGACCGCTTCGGTCGCCGCGTCTCCTACCTGCGCCTCTCGGTGACCGATCGGTGCAACTTCCGCTGCGTCTACTGCATGCCCGCGGAGGGGATCGCGCTCCAGCCCGCCGCCTCCCTCCTCACCTTCGAGGAGATCGAGGAGATCGTCGGCGCCTTCGCCGCCCTCGGCGTCGAGCGCATCCGCCTCACCGGCGGCGAGCCCCTCGTCCGCCGCGACCTGCCAACCCTGATCCAGCGCCTCCGCGCGCTGCCGGGGGTCCGCGAGATCGTCCTCACCACCAACGGACACCTCCTGCGGCGCCACGCCGCCGCCCTCCGCGACGCAGGGCTCGCCGGGGTCACCGTCAGCCTCGACTCCCTCCGCCCCGAACGCTTCGCCCGCATCACCCGCGGCGGCGACCTGGACCGCGTCCTCGACGGCATCCAGGCCGCCCAGGACGCCGGCTTCGGGCCGGTCAAGCTCAACGCCGTCATCATCCGCGGCTTCAACGACGACGAGATCCTCGACCTCGCCGCCTGGGCCGTCGAACGCCGCCTCCTCCTCCGCCTCATCGAGTTCATGCCCATCGGGGAGGACACCGTCTGGGGGGAGGTCGCGGGCGGCGGCTGCGTCCCCGCCGCCGAGCTGCGCGCCGTCCTCGCCTCCCGCTGGACCCTCACCCCCGAGGGCATGCGACCCGGCGCCGGACCCGCCCGCTACCTCCGCCTGGAGGGCCCCGACACACCCCAGGGCGCGCGCGTCGGCGTCATCTCCGCGGTGACGGAGTGCTTCTGCGACGCCTGCAACCGCGTCCGCCTCACCCCCCAGGGCGGACTCCGCGCCTGCCTCGCTGATGACCGCGAGGCCAACCTCCGCGATCTCCTCCGCAGCACCCCTCCCGGTCCAGCGCGCGCCGAGGCCCTCCGCCACGCCGTCGCGCGCGCCCTCGGCGCCAAGGAGGCCACCCACGCCTTCACCCTCGACGGAGGAAATGTGACCTCCAAGCAGATGGTTAGCATCGGCGGCTGAGCCGGGTTGCTTTGCCGCGCTGGCGGCGTTACCTTCCGCATCATGATGAGGGCCCCCACGGCCGGGACCCTCCCCTCAGGAGACACCACCATGCAAGAGCACACCGCGCCCGCACCCGTCGAGGAGCCACGACACGGCAAGGCCATGTCCATCTGGTTCGTCGTCGCGCTCCTCCTCTCCATCGCCGCGGTCGGCTACATCATCCTCGACGGCGGCGATGAAGCCGTCTTCGCCTACACCGTCAGCCAGGCCGACGCCATCAAGGACGACCTGCCCGGCAAGAAGTTCCGCGTCCGCGGCATCGTCAAAGAGGGCTCCATCCAGGCCATCCCCGGCACCCTGGAGTCACGCTTCGACCTCGAAGAGAGCGGCAAGACCGTCACCGTCGCCTACGACAAGGCCCTCCCCGACACCTTCAAGCCCGGCCTGGAGGTCATCGCAGAGGGCGAGCTGGGCGACGACGGCGTCGTCGTCGCGGAGAACATCATCGCCAAGTGCCCCTCCAAATACGAGGAGGGCGCCCCCACCGGCAAGCCCATGGGCGGCGCCTCCCACCCGGCTCACATCCCCAAGACGCTCCCCTGATCCTCCCCCAAGACCCTCCAACCGCCCTGGTGAACGATCATGCTGCGGCTCCTGGGAGATGTCTCCCTCCACCTCACCTTTGTCACCGCGCTCGCCGCCGCCATGAGCGGCGTCGTGGCGCTCCGCACCGGCTCGCGCCGCTACCATGACCTCGCCGTCGCTGGCGTCTACGTCTCCTTTGGCCTCATCGCCACCGTCTGCTCCATCATGCTCTACGCCCTGGCCACCCACGACTTCGAGATCGTCGCCGTGGCCCGCTACTCCGACACCCGGATGTCGTGGATGTACCTCATGGCCGCCCTCTGGGGCGGACAGGCCGGCAGCCTCACCTTCTGGTCCGGGATGCTCGGCGTCTTCTCCGCCGCCTCCCTCTACATCCACCGCGAGCGCGACAGGCCCCTGGTCCCCGGCTTCGCCGTCGTCACCATGATGCTGCTCGCCTCCCTCGTCTTCATCCTCCTCTTCGCCTCCAACCCCTTCGAGATCCACCACATCGAGGACGCGCCTGCGGAGGGCAGCGGCCTCAACCCCCTCCTCCAGACGACCTTGATGGTCATGCACCCCCCCAGCCTCCTCATCGGCTACGTCAGCATGGCCATCCCCTTCGCCTGGTGCATGTCCGCCCTCCTCGCCAATCGCCTCGACAACGCCTGGCTCGTCCCCGCCAGGCGCTGGGCCCTCGTCTCCTGGCTCTTCCTCAGCATCGGCAACATGCTCGGCGGCATGTGGGCCTACGAAGAGCTCGGCTGGGGCGGCTACTGGGCCTGGGACCCCGTCGAGAACGCCGCCTTCATGCCCTGGCTCGGCGCCTCCGCCTTCCTCCACTCCCTCATGGTGCAGGAGCGGCGCGGCATGCTCAAGCGCTGGAACGTCGTCCTCATCACCCTCTCCTTCCTCCTCACCCTCCTCGGCACCTTCATCACGCGCAGCGGGCTCATCGACTCCGTTCACACCTTCGCCCAGTCCAGCATCGGCACCTACTTCTTCGTCCTGCTGGTCGCGGCGGTCACCCTCTGCACCGTCATGCTCGCCCTCCGCTGGAAGGGGCTCAAGTCCGAGGCCGCCATGGACTCGCCCCTCAGCCGCGAGGCCGTCTTCCTCATGAACAACTGGATCCTCGTCGGCATGGTCTTCGTCGTCCTCTGGGGCACCCTCTACCCCAAGCTCTACGAGATGGCCTCCGGTGACAAGATCTCCATCGGGCCCCCCTGGTTCAACAAGTACATGGTCCCCCTCGGGGTCATCCTCGTCCTCCTCATGGGCATCGGCACCCTGATCGCCTGGAAGAAGTCCAGCCTCAAGAACTTCCGCCGCAACTTCACCGGCCCCCTCATCGCCACCGCCCTCCTCGCTCCCCTCGCCATGGCCGGCTACTGGTACGGACGCGCCGTCGACCTCGAGTCCGACGTCCTCCTCCGCGACGGCCTCTACTCCGCCGTCGGCTTCACCGGCGCCCTCTTCGTCATCTCCTCCAGCGTCTCCGAGTACGTCCGCGGCGTCCTCGCGCGACGCAAGGCCCACAGCGAGAGCCTCGCGGAGTCCGTCCTCAACCTCCTCTCCAAGCAGCGACGACGCTACGGCGGCTACATCGTCCACGTCGGCTTCGTCATGGCCGTCATCGGCTGGTGCGGCGCCTCCTTCAAGCTCGAGCAGGACGTCTCCATGCGCGAAGGCGAGAGCGTCACCCTCGGAGACTACGAGGTCCGCTTCGATGGCCTCAGCGAAGAGGAGAGCAACGACCGCTACCTCATCCTCGCCCACCTCACCGTCCTCAAAGACGGCCAGGAGGTCGCCCAGCTGCGCCCCGGACGCGCCATCTTCCACAGCTCGCCCGAGAACCCCACCAGCGAGATCGACATCCGCACCAACCCCAAAGAAGACCTCTACTTCGCCCTCACCGGCTTCGGAGAGAACGGCCAGCTCGCCAGCTTCAAGATGCTCGTCTCCCCCCTGGTCTGGTGGTTCTGGTTCGGCGGCGGCGTCATCGTCTTCGGCACCCTCATCTGCCTCTGGCCCGAGCCCGAGCGCATCACCCAGACCGTCTACCGACGCGCCGCCGTCTCCGCCGCCGCCACCCTCCTCCTCGCCCTCCTCTCCGCCTCGCCGCTCCTCCTCCTCTCCTCCATCGGCCACGCCCAGGAGGGCAGCGCCCCCGCCTCCGTCGCCACCCTGGACCCAGGGCACGACCACGGGCCCTCCCGCCCCGACAACACCAAGCAGGTCCACAGCGCCGAGCTGCGCGAGATCATGGCCGTGATCCGGGTCCACTGCCCCGCCTCCGGCAACCCCACCATGGCCAACAGCTCGCCCACCTGCGCCGACTTCCAACAGGATCTCGCCACCGTCAACCGCCTCCTGGCCGAAGGAAAAACCAAGGACGAGATCTTCGACCACTTCGTCCAGCTCCGCGGCCCGGACGTCCTGGCGGTCCCTCGCCAGGAGGGCCGCAACTGGATCGTCTTCATCCTCCCCATCGCGGCGCTCCTTGCCGCCGCCGCCCTCCTGGCGTACAAGGTCCGCCAGTGGAGCCACAAGAGCGCCGCTGAGCCTCCCGGCCTGACCGCAGCAGCCTCACCCGAGGCCCACCCCGATGAGAGCGAGGACGCCTACATGCGGCGCCTCCAACAAGAGCTGACGGAGCTGCGCTGACCCACGCGCCGCCCCTCAACAAGAGTGCTTGATGGGAAGCATCGTCCTCCTGCTCGTGGCAGGCTTTGTCCTCTTCACCGCCGCCATGCTCGCCCTCTGGGCCAGGCTCTGGCAGCGGAGCGGCTCCGCTGACCTCCTCGTAGACCTCGACGCCGAGGCCAAGGAGATCGCCACCCTCGGCGTCGCCAAGCAGCGCACCCTCCAGGACATCCGTGACCTGGAGTTCGACTACAGCCTCGGACACCTCTCCGACGCCGACTACAACGCCCTCCGCCAGAAGCTGGAGCGCCAGGCGATCCAGACCATGAGGCGCCTCGACCGCCTCCGCGGCTCCACCGACTTCGACGCCCTCATCGACCAGGGCTACGCCGAGCGCTTCGGCGTCGCCCCCGCCGACGCGCCAGGCTCCCTGGCCGAGCCCGCAGCAGAAGCCGACGCAACCGCTGCGCCCAGCGCCGCAAAGTCTGCGCCCTCGGGCGCAAAGCCTGCGCCTGCCGCAACCCCTGCGCCTGCGCCTGCCGTGTCCCCGGCGCCAGCGGCCGAGACGCGCCCGTGCCCGGCGTGCAGCCGGGCGATGGACCGGGACGCGCTCTTCTGCAGCGGGTGCGGCGCGTCCCTCCCGCCGCTGCCCCCGCCGCGCCCGACCGCCTGTCGGGCCTGCGAGGCGCCGCTGGACGAGGACGCCCGCTTCTGCAAGCAGTGCGGCGTCCCGGTCGAGGAGGTGACCCCATGAGGAGGATGTGGATGATCGGACGGGTCGCCGCGGCGACGTGCCTGGGTCTGTGTCTCCTGGCGGCGCCCGCCGCGGCGCAGGAGCCGACCCCCAACCCCAACCCCATGATGCCCGGCTCGGGGCCGCTCCAGCGCCCTCAGGGCAAGCCCTTTGACCTCACCGTCGCGGTGACCCAGGTGGACAACGCCTGGAAGCGCACCCCGGCCGCCGGGGCGGAGGTGCTCCTGGAGGTCTACGCCGGGGACACCCGCGTCAAGTCCTACACCGCGAAGACCGACGCCGCGGGCGCCGCGACCTTCCAGGGCCTCTTCCGCATCGAGGGCGCCCGCTACATCCCGGTGGCGACCTTCGAGGGGGTGGTCTACCGGGGGGCGCCGCTCTCGCCCACCCAGGACGCCCACACCAGCCAGATCGACGTCTACGGCAAGACCTACGAGGACAGCGCCCTCCAGGTGTCGGACCTGATGACGACGGTGGACGTGGTGGAGCGCTTCCTGGTCTTCATGCAGATGTGGAGCTTCGTCAACACGGCGCCCCAGACCTTCGACGTGGCCCACGCCACCGATCCCCGCTACAAGGAGGGCCTCGTCATCGAGCTGCCCGTCAAGGCGGAGGGCATCCAGGCGCGGGTCTTCCTCCCCACCGGCGAGCCGGTCGAGGCGCAGGTGGTCGAGAGCCGGATCTACATCAAGGAGCCGATCCCGCCTGCCGGGGAGGGCTCCCAGCCGCTCCGGGTCCAGCTCCACTACTCCATGAAGCTGGAGGACACGGACTTCACCTACGCGCAGCCCATCGCCTACCCGGTGGAGAGCATGCGGGTCATCGTCAACCAGACGACGCCCTACAAGCGCCACCCGCGCCTGAACCTCACCCTGGAGGCGCCGGGCTTCGGTGAGGTGGGGCGCAACCAGCAGATGCCCGGGATGCGCGAGGGGATGGAGTTCGTGGTGGCCCGCGACGGCCAGGCGAAGCCGGGGGACACGCTGCGCTTCACCATCCGGGGCTACCCGGTCCCGAAGCCCTGGGGCGCGTGGCTGGCCCTGGGCGGCGGCGCGCTGGTGCTGGTGGCGGGCGGGTTCATCCTCCAGCGCGAGCGGGCGCGCCAGAGCGACGCGACGCGCCTCGCGGCGCTCCGCCTCAAGGCGCTCCAGGAGGAGCGCGAGTCCCTCTACGACGCCCTGCGCTACCTGGATGACCGGTATTATAACGGCGAGGTGAGCGACCGGGCGTATGACCTGGAGGTGGCGTCGCTGCGGGAGCGGCTGGCGCTGGTGCTGCGGCGCCTGGAGGCGGAAGGGAAGGAGCAGGCTGCGTGATCTCCCTCCGCGCGATCCGCCTGGAGGATGTGAGCCGCCGCTTCGGAGCGCACCTGGCGGTGCGCCACGTCAGCCTGACGCTGCGCGCCGGGGAGGTCACTCTGCTCCTGGGGCCGAACGGGGCAGGGAAGACCACGCTGATGGCGCTCCTCTCGGGGCTCCTGCCCTGGACCCAGGGGCGGATCACCGCCGAGGCGGAGGGGGGCGGGGAGGCCGCGTGGGGGGACGTGGTGGCGCGGACCCCCGAGACGCTGGGGTTGGTGAGCCACGCGAGCCTGCTCTATGAGGATCTGAGCGGACGGGAGAACCTGACCCTCTTCGGCGGGCTTTACGGCCTGCGGGGCGCGGCGCTCCGGGAGCGGGTGGACGAGCTGCTGGAGCGGGTGGCGCTCCGCGAGGCGGCGTCGCGTCGGGTGACGGCCTACAGCCGGGGGATGCGCCAGCGGCTCTCTATCGCCCGGGCCATCATCCAGCGCCCGCGGGTGCTCTTGCTGGACGAGCCCTACACGGGGCTGGACAGCGCCGGGGTGCGCCTTTTGCACGACCTGCTGGGGGAGGAGCGGGACCGGGGGGCGCTCCTGGTCTTGATCACCCATCAGCTGGATCTGCCGCCGGGGCTGGTGGATCGGGCCATCGTGATGGAGCAGGGCAGGGTGCAGGCTGACGGCGCGCCGGGCGCCGAGCTGGCGTCCTGGTACGAGGCGCGCCTCCGGGGGGCGCCGTGAGCGACCGGCGTCAGGCCCGCGCGACGCGGCGCGGGGCAGGGGAGACGGGCGGCGAGGCCGCGGCGCCGCGCGCGGCGTCGCTTGGGCCGGGGCTGCGCCCGGGGCTCGGGCGGCAGGCCTGGCTCCTCTTGCGGATGGATCTGCTCAGCGAGCTGCGGACGTTGGAGACGCCGCTCACGATCCTCTTCTTCGCCTTCCTCCAGGTGGTCATCTTCACCTTCGCTTTCTGGGCCGACGAGGACACCGCGCGGGCGGTGGCGCCGGGGGTGCTCTGGGTGACGATCACCTTCGCGGGGACGCTGGCGATCGATCGCTCCTTCGCCAAGGAGCAGGACGGGCGGACGCTGACGGCGCTGCGGCTGGTGCCGGGGGCGCCGCGCGCCCTCTACCTCGCCAAGCTCCTGTCCAATCTGACCTTTCTGTTGATGGTGGTCTGCTTCGCGACGCCGCTGGTGATCGGCATCCTGGGGGTGTCGCTGGAGGCAGGGCAGCTCCCGCTCCTGGGGCTGACGCTCCTCCTGGGGGTGCTGGGCTTCTCGGCGCTGGGGACGGTCTTCAGCGCGATGCTGGTGTCGGTGCGTCGCCGCGGGGTGCTCCTCCCCATCGTCCTCTACCCGGTGGCGATCCCGCTCATCGTCATGGGGGTCAAGGCGACGGTGACGCTGCTGGAGCGCCGCCCGGACCCCGAGGTCTGGAGCTGGCTCCGCCTCATGACCGCCATCGACGTCCTCTACGTCGTGGCGGGGGCCTGGCTCTTCACCTCAACGCTGGACGATGAATAGACGGCCATGCTAGGTTCGCCCCACCTGCGCGGCGCGCGCCTCGCGCCCGCGCCCCTTCCCTGGAGCAGCTGATGCGCGGGTTTCGCTGGTTCCCTGCCCTGGCCTCTCTGACGGCGGTGATGCTCTGCCTGAGCCTCTACATGGCCTTCGACTATGCCCCGGTCGAGGCGCAGATGGGCATGGTGCAGAAGATCTTCTACTTCCACGTCCCCTCGGCGGTGGCGGCCTACGCGGGCTTCTTCCTGGCCTTCATCTTCAGCATCGTCTACCTCCTCTCGCCGGGGGACCGCTGGGACAACCTGGCCCACAGCGGCGTCGAGGTCGGCGTGGTCTTCTGCGCGCTGGTCCTCACCACCGGCCCGCTCTGGGCTCGCCCGATCTGGGGTCATTACTTCGTTTTTGATCCACAATTGACAGCGACTTTGCTGTTGTTTTTGATCTATGCCGCCTACCTCCTCCTCCGCTCGGTGGCGGGAGACTCGCCGCGCCTCAAGAAGATCGCGGCGGTCCTGGCGATCTTCGGCTTCATCGACGTGCCGATCATCCACGTCGCGGTGCGCAAGTGGGGCGGCACCCACCCCATCGTCGAGCGGGAGGGGGGCGGCGGCCTCCACCCGGACATGAAGATCGCGCTCTATGTCGCGATGGTGACCTTCCTCCTCCTCTTCGCCTGCCTCTACTGGGTGCGGGTCTACCTGGCCTCCCGCCGGGACCACCTGCGCCAGCTGGAGTATGAGATCGAGGAGTATCAGCTGGAGGCGCGCGATCTGGTCGCGCGTCGCGCGGCCCGCTCGTCTTGAGCGGCGCCCCTTGGGAGCGACGATGCAGATGAGAGAGTCCAACGTCATGAGACGTCTGTTCGGGAGCGTCGCCCTCGGCGCGGCGCTTCTCCTGGGGAGCGCTGGCGCCTCGGCGCAGGAGCCCCCCCAGCAGCCCCCGGCTCAGGAGAAGCAGACCCCCGACTCCGCCACGACCTTCCAGGCGGCAGGTGACGGCGAGGCGCTCAAGGAGAACCTGCCGGCGTGGCCTTTCCTCTATGGGGCCTACTTTGCGATCCTGGTGCTCCTGATGCTCTACATCTCGACCCTCTGGCTCCGCCAGCGGCGCATCGATGGCGAGATCGCCCGCCTGGACGGCAAGCTGGATCGCATCGAGGAGACGCTGAGCGCGGGGGGCAGCCGTGGAGCTTGAGATCACCGCCAACCACATCTTCTACATCCCGGCGATGCTGACGGTGGGTGGGATCATCGGCTACTTCATCGGCAAGCGTCACACCGAGCGCCTCATGGCCGAGCACGCCGCGCGCACCCGCGAGCACGGCGGCGCCAGCGCGCGCGCGCGGCGCCGCGCCGAGCGCCGCGATGACGACGCCGCGCCTTGAGCAGCTGGTGTCGCGGGGAGGCCAGGGGCGGCTCCCCTCGGCTCACGGGTCCAGGAGCCCGATGTCGAGGCCGCGCTCGGCCTTGAGGCGGGCGGCGTCCAGCTCGTAGACATCATCCAGGAAGAGGATGTCGCCCTCCTCGGAGACGCGGACGGTGTAGTACTCGATGTGGACCCAGGGGCCGTCCTGGAGCTTCTGCCAGCTCTCGACGGTGCCGCCGCCCTGGCTGCGGACGCGCCGCTCGGTCCAGACGTCGCTCTCGCGGGAGAGGACGTAGTGGGCCAGCGCCAGGGGGTCTTCAGCGCGCATACAGCCGTGGGAGTAGGCGCGGGTGGGATTGGCGAAGAGGTCTTTGCGCTGGGTGTCGTGGATGTAGACGTCGTGGTCGTTGGGGAAGAGGAGCTTGACCTTGCCCAGCGCGTTCCCGGGGCCGGGCTTCTGGCGGATCATCTCGTGGCCGTTGGGGCTGTAGACGATCTCGTAGTTGTTCTCCTCCAGATAGTTGGGGTTCTTGGCCCGGGCCTTGTCGATCTCCTGGAGCTTGATGCGCGCGGGCACGTTCCAGTAGGGCGAGAAGACGACGGACTCCATGCGGGAGGAGAAGAGGGGGGTGGCGTTGGGGTAGCGCCACTCGCCGGTCTTCTTGTCCCGATAGCGGGAGTCCTTCCCCACGACCACGCGGAAGCGCATCTTCCGCTCGCCGCCGTCCCAGACCTCGGCGTGGAAGTCAGGGATGTTGACGAAGATGTAGTAGGGGTCGTCTCCGATCCGGCTCTCGCGCCACCGCTGGAGCGTCAGCTCGGTCTGGGCGATGCGGTACTCCAGCGGGATCTTCATGATCTCGACCATCTCGTAGTCGATCCACGCACGCGGCCAGAGCTGGTTCTTCTCGCGGTAGGTCTGGAGCGCCTGGTCGAAGTCGTCGGTCCACGCGTCGTCCAGCGGCCCCTCAAAGGCCCCAAGCGCCTTCAGGAAGCGCTTGGTCTTGACGACGATCCCCTCCGGCACCTTGCGGGTCGAGCGCGAGTAGCGCACGACCTCCTCGCGAGGCTTCGGGCGCGGGATCTTCGGGAAGTCCACCGACCAGCCGCCCTCGGCCTGGGCCTTGCGGAGCTGCGCCAGCGCCCGCTGCACCCGCGCGTACTGCTCAAAGCGCGGCGCCAGCCCCTGGAGCTGCTTCGACGCCTCGGCGCGGCGCGCCGCCGGGTCCCCCGGCTCGGCGCCTGCCTGGCGCAGCCCCACCACGAAGCGGCGCGCCGCCTCGACGTCGCCGCCCTCCTGCTCCCGCAGCGCCTCGGGGCGGCTGCGGGGGTTCTCGAAGCGGAGCGCCCGAGCCAGGGCGATCAAGCCGTCGGTCAAGCGCACCTCGGCCTCGGCGCCCCTGGACGCCGAAGCCTCCAGGCCCTCCAGGTGGTCGGCGTACCAGCGGGCGACCCCCGGAGCCGGGGAGGCCTCCGGGGACGGCGTCAAGATGGCGTCCAGGAGCGCCGTCGCCGCCTGCTCGGGATCCGCGATCCCCCGCTCCCGCAGCAGCGCCGCCAGCTGGTTCATCTCCGCGTCGCTCAACGCCGGCGGGCCCTCGCCGCTCCCCCCCGCACCCCCAAGGCTCCCCGCGCTCGCCTCGACGCCAGGCAGCCCGACGCTCAACGGGTCCAGCCCATGCGCCGGAGCCTCCCGCAGCGCCTCCAGCGCGGCCTCTCCAAGCGGCGTCAGCGCCCCCCGACGCACCAGGCGCGGCGTCGAGCCGTCCGCCTCCAGCACGCTCCGGGTCGCCTCCGGGTGGCGAAGCTCCTGGCGATGCGCCTCCAGCGCGCTCTGGAGCGTCGCCCCCTCCCGCGCCGCCGCCGCGCGCTCCTTCAGCCGCTCGCCCAGCTCCTGACCCAAGGCGCGCACGCGCTCCGCCGCAGGATCGTCGCTCGTCGCTGGCGATGGGCCACCGCTGGTCTCGGGCCCCGCGTGGCAGGCGCCCAGGAGCAGCGCCGCCCCCAGACCCACCCCCATCAGACGCCCCACGCTGCTCCCCTTCGCTCTCATCATCTCCACGTCTCCTCCGCTGCGCGCCCCGTCTTGTCCGGCTGCCAGGGCGCACGATCTCCCCCCAAGCATAGCGCGGCTCCGGCTCAAGGCAAAGTTCTCACCTCGCCGTCCAGCGCGGTGGACACGCACTTAAGCACTTCCTGTACTCCTGTCAAGGCGAGCGCCTGACCCCCGGCTGCGTTCGTCCTGCTCCGCT
>CAUJGC010000201.1 GCA_963169075.1 Myxococcota bacterium | reverse complement strand
CCGGCTTTGCCTGGACGTTACGGCCCCGGGGGGGGTGCGCCGGTGCGCGTCTCCCGGCACTGTGGGTCGAGCGCGGGCTGATGGGGTTCGCGGGATGTCCAGACGGAGGGAGAGGGGTGATGATCCAGTACAAGGACTTTGTGCCGCGCCAGGTGACGAGCACGCGGAAGGGCCTCTTCGGGGGGAGCACGACGACGGAGTTCGAGACGGTGGATGACGCGGTGGCGGCGGCGAACGCGTGGCTGGCGAGCGCCGGGGTGAAGGTGCTGAACGTGGAGACGGTGGTCTTGCCGAACGTATGGGAGGAGCACGAGGGGGGGACGGCAGACGGGAGCCTCTTCGCCAGCGGGAGCGGGGCGACGTGGCATCAGGTGGTGCGCTGCTGGTATGTCACCCCGTAGGGCGGCGGGCTAGCCGCCGAAGATGACCAGCGCGGCGACGCCCAGGAGGAGGAGGAGGGCGACGCCGATGGCGGCGACGAGGATGAGGACGTTGTTGCCGCCGCCCTGGGGGGCCGCCGAGGCAGGGAGGGCCTGGCCGCTCTGGGCGGAGCGCTGCTGCCGGGGGGCGGGCGCGGAGGCCGGGGCGGCGGCGCGGGGGACGACGACCTTGACGGGCTCGGCGCTGGAGGAGGCGGCGGCGGGCGGCGGCGCGGAGGTGTCCAGGGCCTGGGTGGGGGCGTCAAAGAGGGCGTTGGCGGCCGGAGCGTTGGCGGGTGGCGCCGCGCCGAGGGCCTGCTGGTCGAGGCGCGGGAGGGCTTCAAGCGCGGCGAGCGCGGCCTCGGCGGAGGGGTATCGCTCGGCGGGGTTGCGGGTCATGAGCTTCTGGACGACGGGCCAGAGGGGGCTGCGCTTGATGGGCTCGGGGGGGTCGGTGGGGTGCTCCTGGAGCTGCTTGCGGACCTTCTCGAAGGGGGTGGAGCCCTCCCAGGCGATGTGGCCCGTAAGCAGCTCGTAGCCCATGACGCCGATGGCGTAGAGGTCGGCGGCGGGGGCGGCCTTGCCTCCGGCGAGCAGCTCGGGGGCGATGTAGCCGGGCGTCCCCATGGTGAGGCCGTCCTGGGTGAGGGTCTGGACGAGGGACTGATCGACGGCTTCGAGGACCTTGGCGATGCCGAAGTCGATGATCTTGACCCAGTCCTTCTTGCCGTGGATGTCGCAGAGGAAGACGTTGGCGGGCTTGAGGTCGCGGTGGATGATGCCTGCGGCGTGGGCGGCGACGAGGGCCTCGCACATCTGGACGAGGATGCGGCGGGTGCGCTCGGGGTCGAAGGCGCCCTCGCGGGCGAAGGCGACGTTGAGGGGGTCCCCGAAGAGGCGCTCCATGGCGATGAACATGAGGCCGCCGTCGGAGATGCCGAAGTCGAAGATGGTGACGCTGTTGGGGTGGTTGAGGCTGGAGGCGACGCGGGCCTCGCGCTGGAAGCGCTTGAAGGACTCCTCGTCGTGCCCTGCGGAGGGCGGGAGGACCTTGATGACGACGGGGCGCTCGACGCCGAGCTGGTGGGCCTCGTAGATGACGCCGTAGCCGCCGCGCGCCATGACGCCTTCGACGACGTACTTGCCCGCGATGGTGTCGCCCTTCTTGGGGACCTTGAAGCCGCCGCCGAGGCTCTGGTGTTCGTTGCTGGTGCTCATGGTGCTCTCCCCGCTCAACCTGCCGCGGGAGTCTAGCCCTGGGGCGCGCGCCTTGTCAATGGTGCCGCCACGGGCTGGAGCGCGCCAAGAAACGCCGCGGGCGCAGCCGAGGAGGCTGCGCCCGTGGCTCACGCCGGAGGCGTGGGGTGACTAGTTCTCGCCGATGACCTGACCGCCGTGGTCAGGCCACGCGCCGCACTCCAGCGGACGGGTGTAGGGGACGTAGGGGGCGCAGGCCGCGTCCTGTCCGTCGTTCCACCAGTCGGGCACGCACTCGAAGACGTCGTGCATGAGGCAGTAGGCGTCGGGCGCGGTGAACTCGACGAGGAAGGAGTCCACCTGGAAGTCATCCAGGAGGGCCTCGACGTCGCTCCACTTCTCCTCGCCGGCCAGGAGGGAGTTGACGCAGCCTTCGCTCCAGACCGAGGGGTCGGAGGCGAACCAGCCGCGGGCGTTGAGGATGGACTGGTTGATCCAGAACTGGGAGACGCGGGAGATGCCGTAGCGCCAGTTGCGGCTCCAGACCAGGTAGCGGCCCTCCAGCGTGTCGTCGCCGCCGCCGGAGAAGCCGAGGAGGGTGTTGGCGTCCTGCATGAGCTGGAAGATCCCGGAGAGGATCTTGATGTCGAAGCAGGCCGCGTTGGGGTCGAAGTTGTTGTCGCACATGGTGGCCGAGGCCTGCTGGATGAGGGCCTTGACCTGATCGACGTCCGCCGCGCCGGGCCGGGGGGGCTGGGCGGTGGCGTAGCTGTCCATCTCCCCGATGAGGGTGTTCAGCTGAGCGCAGGCGAGCTGCGGCAGGGAGAGCTGGGTGAAGGGGCGCCGGGCGTCGTCATACCAGAAGTAGCCCTCCAGGGCGCTGGCCATGGCGGCGGTGACGCTGCCCTCGCGGAGGGCGCTCTCGCCTTCGAGGAGGTGGGTGCGCCCCTTCTCGGCGCTGGCCGGGAGGGCGATGGCGGCGCGGATGCGCTGCTCGAACCAGCGGACGGCGAAGAGGGCCGACTGGGCGAGGCTCTCGCGCAGCTCGGCGTGGGGCGAGGGGTTCTGGCCGAGGAGGCGGGAGATGTTGAAGAGGGACTTCTGGGCGATGTCGTTGCCGAGGACGTAGCAGCCGATGTCCGGCTCCGCGCGATCCAGGCAGGCGACGCCCTCCCAGCAGGCCGCCAGCCCCGCCTCACCGATGCGGTGCTCGACGGTGTTGGGGTTGGGATAGGCGAGGCGGACCTGGGTCTGGTACTCGGCGCAGATGTCGGTGGCCAGCTCGACCAGGCCGCTGGGCTCGACCACGCGGAAGCACCAGGTGCGGGTGATGGAGTTGCCGGCGGCGTCGTCGGCGGTGACGTTGATGCAGTGCCCGCCCGGCTCCAGGGCGCCCGCCCGGAGGAGGTTGGGCGACTCGCAGAGGGAGGGGTCGTCGGTGTGGTCACCGCAGGTGGGGCGGACCTGCTCGCTGTTGCCGCGCGCCGGGAGGTTGGCGGCAGGGAAGGTCTGCTGGTCGATGACCAGGGTGCCGTCGATGTTGGCCTCCAGGCTGACGAGGCCGCTGACCAGGTCCAGCCCCACCGGGTTGAAGTCGATGAGGGCGGTGGCGAGGATGGCCGGGTAGGTCTCGACCTGCCCGGGGGTCACGCCGGCCTGGGAGGGGGCCAGGGTGTAGGTGACGGTGGGGTTGGAGCGATCGATGGCGATCTCGACCACCCCCGACACCAGGTTGTTGTCGCAGCGGCTCCGGGCGCGGACGGTGACCGCGCGCAGGCCGTCGTCCTCGAAGCGGACGCTGTAGGTGGCGCGGCTGCGCTCGCCGGAGCGGGTGAAGGAGACGCGCTGGGCGGTGGCGGGCTGCTCGACCTGGGGAGCCCAGGGGCAGTCGTCCACGACGGTGAAGGTGACGTCGATGGCCGTCTGCGCGAAGGTCACCGAGTCGGGGGTCACGTCCACCAGCGCCGGGAGGGCGAAGTCGGGATCGCAGAGGTCACCGATGCCGTCGCCATCGGCGTCGGTCTGGTCGGAGTTGGCGATGTCGGGGCAGTTGTCCGCGCCGTTGACCAGGACGTCGCCGTCGCGGTCGGCGTCGCAGAGGTCGCCCTCCCCGTCCAGATCCAGATCCACCTGCCCCGCGCCGAGGGTCGCGGTGTGGAGGATCGTGTTGCCGCCGCTGAACTCCCAGGCGACCAGGCGCGTCCCCGCCGCCAGCATACCCGCCGCCGCCGTGGGTCGCGTCCAGTCCACGCCCGTGTCAAGCGCCTGAGCGCTGACCGCGTCGAGGAGGTAGAGGTTGTTGGAGCCGCCGCCCGTCATGTAGAGGAGCTTGCCGTTGTCGCCCGCCGCGAGCTTCACGCCCGAGAGGGCCGGGAGGCCCTGGAGCGGGGCGAGCCACTGGCGGCGCCCGGCGTCGTAGCGGTGGAGCTGCCCGGCGACGTTGCTCAGGTAGATGATGCCCGCCTGATCCACGCCCGCCTGGCTGCCATCAAACGCCGTGCTGGTGGGCGCCATGCTCGGCAGCCCCGTCTCGAAGGCGTCCAGCACGAGGTCGTAGCTCCCGGTGGCCGTCACGACCTCGCCGCTCAGATCGAAGCCGCCGACGAAGTAGGCCACGCCCGCCACCACCGGCAGCGTGCCGCCGCTCCAGGCGCGGCGGAGCGAAGCCGGGAGGGCCGCGCCGTTGGCGTAGGTGTTGCCGGTGGGGTTGAAGATGAGGTGCGTCCCCGCCAGCGACGGGTTGTCGCCCGCGTCGAAGGTCGTGCCGCCGAGGATGTGGATGCGACCGTCGCCGTCCTCCGCCGCCTGAGCGCCGGAGATGCCGATGGGGAGGTCCGGCAGGGCCGACCAGGTGCCCGCCGCCGGGTCGAAGAAGCCCGCCTTGCGGTGCGTCCCGGAGACCGAGCCGAAGAAGTAGACCCGGCCGCTGCGATGCACCGACACCGCGGCGCCGCGGAGATCGAAGCCCGTCGCCGTCGCCCGCTGGGCGAAGGCCGAGGGCGCCGCCCAGTTGGCGTCCACGTCGCAGTTGTCGAAGGTGTCCACCAGCAGGTCGCCGTCGTCGTCGTCGTCGCAGGGCTCGCCGCGGCCGTCGCCGTCCAGATCGGACTGATCCGCGTTGGCGTGGTTGGGGCAGTTGTCCACCCCGTTGAGGCGCCCGTCGCCGTCGATGTCGTCGTCGCAGACGTCCCCGAAGGCGTCGCCGTCGATGTTGGCCTGGTTGGGGTTCACCTGGCGGAGGCAGTTGTCCACCAGGTTCAGGATGCCGTCGCCGTCCACGTCGTCATCGCAGACGTCTCCGATGTTGTCCCCGTCGAGATCGGCTTGATCGTTGTTGGGGACCGCCGGGCAGTTGTCGTCCACGTCCAGGAGGGCGTCGTTGTCGTCGTTGGCGTCGCAGGCGTCGCCCAGGCCGTCCCGGTCGCTGTCGAGCTGGTTGGGGTTGAAGACGATCTCGCAGTTGTCGTCGCCGTCCTCCACCTGATCGTCGTCCACGTCCACGTCGTACTCGACGGTGACGTTGACCAGCTGCGCCACGCCCGTCTCCGGGTCGAGGTAGCGGAAGGTGAAGATGTTGGTGCCCGCCGCCGCGAAGGTGTAGTCCACGGAGAAGGAGTTCTCGCCGTTGCGGCCGTCCTTGCAGATCTCGCGCGGGTTGCCGTTGTTGACCAGGAAGGTCAGGCACTCGGGGCCGATGAGGCGGCCCGAGAAGGTGATCTCGGGGACGAAGATCTTGGTGGGGGGCGACGGGTCCAGCTCCAGGCCCGCGCCGGAGGAGTCCAGGGAGTAGACGGTGCCGTTGAGGCCCGCCACGATCAGCTCCAGCTGGTTGTCGAAGTCCAGGTCCAGGGCGCCGAAGCCGCCGACGGAGGCCGGGATACCAAAGACCCACATGCGCTCCATGCGCTTGGCTGCGTTGAGGCGGATGCCGTAGGCGTAGCCCTCGTCCAGCGCCGCGAAGATCTCGCGGGTGGCCGGATCGTTGTCCATGTCGCCGCCGTAGAGGGCGCGGATGTGGGTGTCCGCCAGGGAGAGGTCGTCCGCCAGGCGCCCGAAGGAGAGCTTCTTGCGGTCCAGGGAGACCATGCGGGCGTTCATGGCGCTCTGGCTGCCGGTGAAGTTGAAGTTGGCCGGGTCGCTGATCTCGCCGACCTGGATCTCGCCCTCGCGGGTGACGTAGACCACCTCGTCGTAGCCGTCGCCGTCGAAGTCATCGAAGGCGCGCCCGTCCACGTAGAGGATGCGGTTGCCGAAGTCCCGGAAGGTGTACTTGACCTTGTTCCAGTCGCAGCGCTGGCGGTCGTCGGGGATCATGGCGGCGATGGACTCCAGCGAGACGGCGCGGACCGCCTCGTATTGGTTCATGAGGATGAACTCGGGGGTGGCGTCACCCGCCATGTTGGCCAGGTGGAGGGTCGGGCCCCAGTCGCCGCCGCCGAGGCAGGCGAAGCGGGAGAAGTCGCCGTTGCCGTCCTGGCGGTAGACCAGGACGCGCTGGGGGTAGTTGGTCTGGACGATGATCTCATCGACGCCGTCGGAGCCGTAGTCGCCGTCCGCGTCGAGGAAGTCCACCGCCAGGGGCGTCGAGTAGTAGTACTCCCAGTCGGAGCGGGCGGTGCTGGTCGGCGCGCCGATCCGCTCGTTGTCCGGCCAGCTCCAGTTGCGGTTGGCCGGGTCGTTGGGATCGAGGAGGATCACCGAGTGGAGCTGGTCGTAGCCGCCGGTCGAGAAGGTCACGATCTGGGGGCGGAGCTGACCGGGGTTGTTCGGGTCACGCCAGACGCCGCGGACCTGCGGCGAGGCCTGCTGACCGGAGCGGCGGATGGTCTCGTCGATGGGGGCGCCGTACCAGAGGGCGGTGCGCGTGGCCGCGGCGTCGCCGTTGGGGCCGAGGAGGTTCCGGTAGCTGGAGCCCCAGGCGTAGATCTCCTGGGGGTTCTGCCCGGGGATGGGATCGATCCAGTAGATGTTGCTGCTCCACTCGTAGGTGGAGGAGTCCACCAGGGTGGGGGCGTGGGGATCCCCCGGGGTGTTGCCGTAGCGGAGGCGCCAGTTGCCGAAGAAGACGTCCATGCGGCGGTCCGCCTGCTGCATGGCGGGGGTGGAGACGATCTCGGCGCCGTGGACCTGGGCGGTCCAGTTGAGGTTGGTGGGGAACTCGGCGTTGATGCCGTCCTGGATGTTCGTCTCCAGGGTCCAGCCCGCGGGGTCCCAGATCCACGTCTGGATGCAGGCGTCGCCGCGGAGGATGAAGCGGAAGCCCTGGCCGTTGGCGGTGTTCACCCGGTCCACCCAGTCGGCGTCGATGAGGCCGCTGGGGCAGCTGGTGTTGGGGACGACGGTGTTGATGAGGACGCGGTTGGTGGCGGCGTCGATGCGGAGCTGACGGATGGTCGTCCCGGAGGCCTGCACCCAGTACTCGCGGCCGTCCTGGGGCGACTTGTAGCGGTAGTCCCACCAGATCTGGCCGAAGTCGTCATCGCGGTTGATGATGCTGCGGGCCTGGACCGCCGAGCCCGAGCCGCCCGCCGGGACGGCCCGGTAGTAGCGGCGCGCGAAGCGCCAGGTGCCGCGGATCTGGGTCGTCTGGCCGTCGAAGGGGTAGCGCTCCACCGTCCAGGCCGGCTCGTTGCCGGAGGCGTTGGCGCGGTGGTCCACCGAGGTCCAGCCCGCCGCGAAGAGGTCGTCCAGCGAAGGCTCGGTGAAGTTGTGCTCGGCGTTGCCGAGGCCGCTGCTGAGGCGGAGGCGGCGGTAGCCGACGCCATGATCCGCGTCCAGGGAGTAGACGCCGTAGCGCTCCAGGGTGAGGCCCGCCGGAGCGGCCACGTCCAGCTTGAGGACGTTATCCACATACGCCTTGATGCGTCCGCCGCTGACGACGACCTTCATCTCGTAGGTGCGCCCCACCTCCGCCTGCTCCGAGTTGGGAGGGGTCACGCCGAGGTTGGTGGCGACGCCGTTGACGTAGCGCTGGAGGTAGATCCGGCTGTTGTTGACGTTGGAGTTGGTGTCCCAGCGGAAGACATAGAAGTTCCGGGCGTCGGTGTGCCCGAACTCGATGCCCATGCCCTCGTTGCCGGTCCCGGTGGAGGTCGCGTCCACGGTCAGGGTGAAGGCGGCAGCGCCGGTGAAGAGCGAGGGCGCGAGGAAGGCGCCGTGGGCCGCCGCCGACGTCTCGCTGAGGGAGCCGTAGAGGCTGGGATCGTAGGTGAAGTTGTAGGCGCAGGGGCGCGTGACCGGGTCGCAGGGGCCCTCGACCTGGTAGCCGACCATGCCCAGGCGCTCGTTGCGCCGGGTGTAGCTCTCCACGACGATCTCGGGGGTCCCGTCGTGGTCCATGTCCCCGAAGGTCTGGAAGAGGGCGTCCTTGATGGCCGCGATGACCTGGCCCGTGCGCCCGTCGAAGGCGATGACGGTGTAGCGGTCATAGTCCACGCCGTCGTCGTTGGGGTTGACGCCGCCGTTCTCGGCGTCGAGCCGGGCTTGATCCGCCGCGGTGCACTCGCGGTAGGGCAGGCTCTCGGGGCCGAAGGTGTTGGGGGCGTAGGCGGTGTCGTAGGCGCGGCAGAAGCGCGCCTCGTAGTCGGTGTTGCGGAGCATGGTGGTGATGATGTCCTGGACGCCGTCCTGGTTGACATCAAAGACCGCCATGTTGTTGGTCCAGTGGTTCGGGATGTAGGGCGCGGCCTCGTTCTGGTAGAAGTCCATCCCGTAGAAGTGCATCCACTGGATGACGTCGCTGCCGTCGGGCATCCAGGCGCCGCTGCGGAAGAAGTCGCTCATCCCGACCCAGACGCCCCAGCGGCGATCCGTGCCGATGTGGCCGAACTCGGCGCCCTCGTCCGCGGGGTCGAAGTCCGCCAGGCTGCCGTCGAGGATGCCGACGTAGTTGCCGTGGAAGTTGTAGCGGTGCGCCTCGGTGACGGCGCCGTCGTTGAACTTCAGGACGTCGATGCGGGGCGAGCGCGGGATGACCGCGTAGCGGGAGGTGGGGTCGTCGGTGACCGCGCCCAGGACCGGGAAGAAGCCGGTGTAGCCGCTGCTGACGTTGACGTTGATGCCGACGGTGGCGTCGCCCTGGAAGACCCCGTTGAGGGCGGGCTCGTACATGCGGCGCTGCTGCTCCATGTAGAGCTCCAGCTTGCCGTCGCCGTCCCAGTCGGTCCACCAGTTGCGCAGCGTGTCCTGGTCCCCGATGCAGCACGACGAGTACTTGATCGTGTTCAGCAGGGTGCCGTCGCTGGCGCGGAACATGAAGTGGAGGGCCGCGTCGCCGCTGTCCTGGTTGGCCGCCGTGATCATGTCGGCGCGACCGTCGCCGTCCACGTCGTAGATCCCGTGCACCGCGTCCAGCGCCAGGTAGTCCGAGGCCCAGAGGATCGACCCGTCGTCATCCCAGACCTGGAGACGCCCAGCGGCGACCACCGCGATCTCGACGCGCCCGTCGCCGTCCACGTCGCCTGCCTTGGGCCAGGTGACGAACTTGGAGCCGCCCTCGTAGCGCCCGCGCACGGCGGGGAAGCGGGTCGTCCCGTCCATGTCCAGCGGGAGGGCGACCTGGTTGGTGCGGGCGTCGTCGCCTGCGAAGGTCCGCCACTCCCCGGGGCGAGCGCTCTTGTAGTCTGTCCACCCCTGAGCTGCAGCGCCCGAGGTGATCGCGGTCGCCACGAGGGCGACGCCTGCGCCCAGGAGGCGCGGCGTGGTGGAGCGGTTGCCCGCTCGCTTCTTCCTGGGTTGAGCCATCTCCAACACCTCCCAAGGTGTCTGCTTGTTGAGATCGGGCGATCTCGGGTCAGGTGAGCGCCACGGGATCGGGACGGGCGCACCCTTGAGCATCAAGGCGGAGCCGCACTTTGCGCCCCGCTGACAATCCAGCTTGTCACTCACGAGGAGAGCCTCGCCTCGTCCACTCTGCCACGCCTGGGCCCCAAAACACCAGCGAGGTGCTGGGGTCGAAGCGCGCGCGTGTCCATACGGGGGGGAGGGAGGTCTCCAGAAGAGACGTCGCCTGGACACAAGGCAAGAAACGCGCCACGCCCCGCAGGCTTCAGCCTGCGGGGCGTGGCCGCGCCGCGCACACAGCGCGGCGCAGGGAGGTGACGCTTTGCGTCACCTCCTCAGCGCGGCGCAGGGAGGTGACGCTTTGCGTCACCTCCTCAGGGCGGCGCCAGCTGCCCGCCGTGGATCGGCCACGCCCCGCAGAAGTCGGGCCGCACCATCGGGGTCAGCCCCTCCCCCGAGGCCGGGTGGACGCAGGCGTTGGCCGTGTCCCACCACCAGTCGCCCACGGTCTCGTAGACGTCCAGCGCCAGACACTCGGAGGCCTCGTCCGAGAAGAGGACCATGAAGGTGTCCACCTGCCCGCTCTCCAGCACGTCCAGGAGATCGGTCCAGCGCGTCTGCCCCGCGTCCAGGGTGTCCAGGAAGTGGAGCTGCGCGTCCCCGGTGGCGTCGAAGCGCCCCGCGGCGACCAGCTCCTCCCGGTAGACCACCTGCTCGTTGTTGGGGGAGCTGTGCCAGCCCGAGGCGTTGAGGAGCGAGGCCTCGATGTAGCCCTGCACCATCCGCGCGAGGCCGTAACGCCAGTTGCGCGCCCAGACCACCTGGCGCGGGTCGTAGGCCGACACGTCGCCGTTGGAGAAGCTCTGGAGCGCGCGCGCCTGCGCCATGTGATCCCGCACGATCTGGATGGTGTTCACGTCGAAGCACTCCGCCGAAGGCGAGAGCCCCGAGCAGACCAGCGCCTCCAGCGCCTCCAGCTCCATCAGCGTCTCCTGCACCGCCTGACGACCCGGCGCGAAGGGCAGCGCCGGGTAGAGGGCGATCTCGTCGATCAGCCGCCCGAAGTTGGCGCAGGCCAGCGCCGCGTTGTCCTGGCGCACATAGGGGAAGCGCGCGTCCTCCAGCCAGAAGAAGGCGTTCATCCCCTCCAGGAGCGCAGCCCCCGAGAGGCCCTGCTCCAGCGTCCGCTCCGCGTCCACCAGCGTCTCGCGACCCCGCGTGTAGGAGGCCCCCGACTGGACCAGCGCCTCGCGCTGGAGCCGCCCGTCGAAGCCGCGCACCGCGAAGAGCGCGACCTGGGAGATGCGCGCCCGCAGCTCCGCGTGGTCGCTGTGCCCCTGGAGCCGCTCGATGTTGGAGAGGCTCTTGTGGGCCAGATCCGACGCCAGCAGGAAGCAGCCGACCAGCGGCGGCGTCGCCGCGAGGCAGCCCACCGCGTCGCCGTAACCGCCGACCGCGACGTTGATGGAGTCGTTCTCGAAGGTGTTGGGGAGGTTGTAGACGTCGCGGCGGAGGATCCGCAGCTCGTCGTAGATGGTGGACACCAGCTCCCCCAGGTCGCCCGGCGAGACGACGCGGAAGCAGAAGCGGCGCGAGGTCAGGTTGGACGCCGCGTCCTCGGCCTCCAGGCTCATGCAGTAGTCGCCGTTGGGGAGCTGCCCGAGGGCCAGCCCCATGGCGTCGCCGCACACGCCGGGATCGTCGCAGGTGGGTCGGTGGACCTCGCGGGAGCCGTGAGCCGGGACGTTCAGCTCAGGCCACTGCATCGTGTGGAGGGTGGCGCCGTCCTCCAGCGTGACCAGGACCGTCGTGAGCCCGCTGAGGAGATCGACCGCCGCCGGGTTGAAGTCCAGCACCGCGCTCGAGATGAACGCCGGATAGGTCTCGGGATCGCCGATGACCACGGCGTCCTGAGGGGGCGCCCCCGCCCAGGAGAAGGTCGGCGGGGTCGTGTCGATGGCGACCTGCACGGTGGCCGACACCACGCCGCCGCAGCGGCTCTCGATCAAGATCCGCGCGGTGGTGAGGCCCTCCCGCGTGACCTGGGTGCTCCAGCGGGTGAGGGCGCGGCCGCCCTCGTTCACGAAGCTGATGCGCTCGACCGGGGCGTCGGCGCCCTCCACCGTCGCCCGGGGGATGTAGGGGCAGTCGTCCACCGCCGCGAAGACCAGACGGACGCCGGTGTTGCTGAAGCGCACGCTGTCCTCGGGCTGCTCCACCAGGGCCGGGAGGGCCTGGTCGGGGTCGCAGAGGTCGCCCGCGCCGTCGTTGTCGCGGTCGGCCTGGTCGGCGTTGGGCAGGAGCGGGCAGTTGTCGACGGCGTTGGCGACGCCGTCGCCGTCCTCGTCGTCGTCGCAGAGGTCCCCGAGCCCGTCCACGTCGCGATCGCCCTGCTTGTCGCTCACCTGGGTGGTCCAGAAGGTCGTCTGGCCGCCCTGGTGTTGCCAGCCCACCAGCGTGAAGCCCGACGCCGCGAGGCCGTCCGGCCCCGCCGCGCTCGGCCAGACCGTCGAGGTGGTCGCCACCTCGAAGCCGCCCTGGGTCCGCAGCGTCCGGAGGGGGTGGGTTGCCGCGCCGCTGACGCTGTAGAGGTAGGCGCCGTCTCCCGGCGCGACCCAGAGCTCCTCCTGGAGCGACGCATAGGGCGCCCCCTCCAGCGCCGCGAGCCAGCGCCCCGAGCCGGTGTCGAAGCCCAGGAGGCTCCCCGGCTGGTTCATGAGGGTCACCACGCCACGGGCGTCCACCGCCGACTGGCCCAGCTCCGGGGCGTCGGTGAGGGCGTCGCTCGCAGGCCAGGTCGTCGTCCAGGCCCCATCCACCAGATCCAGGCTCGCCACGCTGCGGTTCAAGCGGCCCTCGCCGTCAAAGCCGCCCAGCACCCAGGCCACGCCGCCGAAGGTCGGCAGCGTCCCGCCGCGCCACGCCCGCTCAAAGCCTGCCGGGATGGGATCGGCGGCGCTCCACGTCTCGGTGTCCAGATCCAGGACGAGGTGGCGCCGCACCGGCTGCCCCGTCCCAGGATCCTGACCGCCCAGGACGTGGAGGCGCCCCTCGGCGTCAAAGGCGGCCTGGGCGCCCTGGGTGGGCTGAGGCAGCGCCGGGAGCGACGCGTAGGTCCGCGTCGCAGGATCGTAGACGCCCGCCTGGGTGTAGGGCGCCGTGTCGCCGCCCGCCAGGTAGATCCGCCCCTCCAGCACCGCCCAGGCCGCCTGACGGTGGCGCGCAGGCGTCGTCCCGCCCGCGCTCCAGGCCGGCGGCGCGGTGAAGTTGGGCAGGAGCGGGCAGCTGTCCGCGGCGTCCGCCAGCGCGTCGTCGTCATCATCCTGATCGCAGGCGTCTCCAAAGGGATCGGCGTCGTTGTTGACCTGATCCCCGTTGCTCTGATCGGGGCAGTTGTCCGCGCCGTTCAGCACGCCGTCGCCGTCACGATCCGGGTCGCAGGCGTCGCCCTGGCCGTCCCGGTCGATGTCCGACTGGGTGGGGTTGATGAGATCGGGGCAGTTGTCGAGGCCGTTGTCCACGCCGTCGCCGTCCCGATCCATGTCGCAGGCGTCGCCGCGGCTGTCGCCGTCGCTGTCCAGCTGATCCAGGTTGGAGACGTAGGGGCAGTTGTCGGCGCCGTTCTCCAGCGAGTCGCCGTCGATGTCCGGATCGCACACATCCCCCAGCCCGTCGCGATCCACGTCGGCCTGATCGGGGTTGTAGATGTCGGGGCAGTTGTCCACGTCATCAATGGAGGCGTCGTCGTCCCGATCCAGGTCGTACTCCTGGTTGACCGACTGCTCGTAGAGCGTGTTCCCGTTGCCGTCACGGTAGCGGAAGGTGAAGAGGTTGGCGCCCGGGCCGCTGTAGGCGTAGCACCAGCGCCAGCTCCGATCCCCCTGCACCTGGATCTCCTGGCGCTGGCCGTTGTTGATGAAGACGTCAAAGCTGTTCACGCCAAAGGCCGAGCCCGTGAAGCAGTAGTGCGGCGTCGGCGGCACCGTCGCGCAGCGCGCCGCGTCGGTCCACCCGTAGGCGGCCTGATCGGCGCACCAGGTGCGCAGCTCCTCCGCCGAGAACTTCCGCTTCCAGCTGTCCAGCGAGATGCCGATGTCCCCCGACTCCAGCGAGAAGAAGGTGCCGGACTTGCCCACGACCATCAGCTCCAGCTGCCCGTCGTGGTCCAGATCCATCGCTGCGGCGGTCGCGATGGAGGTCGGCACGCCGTAGTTCCACAGCAGCCGCAGCTTGCGCGTCGCCGGATCAAAGCCGATCCCGTAGATGAAGCCCTCCGCCGAGGCGATGACCACCTCACGGCGCGACGGATCACCGTCCAGCTCCATCGGGATGACATCGACCGGGTGGTTGATGATCACCACCTCGTCGTCGGTGAGCGCGCCGAAGTTGAGCCGCGTCTCATCCGCCAGCACCAGGCTGTGCATCCCCGGATCCTCCGACGTCGGGTTGGTCAGGTCCAGCAGGCCCACCTCGCCGTTGGGCGTCGTGTAGAGCTCCTCATCGTAGCCGTCCCCATCGAAGTCCGCGTAGACCCGGTGGAGGCGCGTCTTGTAGAGGAGCGTCGCACGACCGTAGTTCTTGTAGCCCGGCGGCGTGGTCAACCGGAGCGCGTTCGTGCCCGTGCCCCGCTCCGGGAGACGCTTCACCGGCCACGTCGTGTGGTAGAGCGCGCCGTTCTCTCCGATGTACTCCGGCACGGCGTCCCCGTAGAGGTTCGCGAAGCCGCCGGCGTAGCCGATGTTCATGTGGTAGCGGTGCTGGAACTCACCCGTGGCCGGGTTCTGGAGGTGGACCGTGATTCGCTCCTGATGGAAGGACTGCCGCCCCCAGAGCTCGTCCACGCCGTCGCCCAGCTCACCCGTCGCCGCATTGAACGCCAGCGAGCCGTCCGCGTTGAGGAAGTCGTAGGCGTAGGCCCAGTGGTAGTAGTCGTGGTTGTAATCGGCGCGGTAGCGCGGGTCGCCGTCATCGCCGTAGTAACGCCAGAGATCGGTCTGGGTCCAGTGGGCGTCCGCCGGGTTGGAGGGGTCGGAGAGCACCAGCGCCGTCTCCTCGTAGTACTGCGGCGACTCCAGGCGGTGGTAGTTGTAGCGCGCCACCAGGAGCGCATCCACCTCCAGGGTGTCGGGGCGGATGAAGTTCCCGCGCTCGTACCAGGGGTAGAAGACGTGGTTCCAGCGCGCGTTGTCCCGGTTGGGGAGCGCGTTGGGGAAGGCCGTGATCCGGGAGTGCCCCTCGTTGGTGAGGCGCCCGAAGTCATTGTAGGCGTCAAAGACGTAGACCTCGTGGCTCTGGAGGGTGAACACGGGCGCGTTGCCGCCGATCTGCATGTAGGTCCAGCCGCGCGTCGCGAAGAGCTCCGCCGCCGTGGACGCCTCGAACGGGATCACCGTCGGCGCGCCGCCTGCCGTCAGCGTCAGCCTGCGGTGGGAGACGCCGCTGTCGTTGTCGTAGGTGTAGACGCCGAAGCGCCGCAGCGGCACCGCGGCCCCCGCGTTGGCCTGGAGCAGCTCCACGCCGTCGCGCAGCAGGCGGACTGTCGCCCCGTTGACCTCCGCCCGGAGGCGATACCAGCGGTTGTCCTCGGGCGTGTCTGCGACGGCGCCCTGCCCCAGCAGCGTCCGCACTCCGCCCGTCACGCGATAGAGGTAGACCCGGGGCCGCTGCGCGTCGTAGCCGTACTCGCCGTCCCATTGGAAGAGGAGGTAGCTCCCGCTGGCCTCGTCCACGCCAAAGGCCAACCCCATCCCGTTGTTGTAGGGACCGTGCGACGCCGCCTCCACCTCCAGGGCGTAGGTCGTCGCGGCCTCCTGCTGCGGAGGCGCCAGGATGAGGCCGTGGGCGGCGTTGCTCTGCTCGCGCAGCTCCCCGCCTCCCAGCGCGCCGCCACCCGAGCCCGGCATGGTGTCCACGGCGCGCCAGTGATCGGTGTAGCGCTGGATGTTGGCCAGCTTGGTGAAGGCGCCGCGGTCGTAGCGCAGGCGGCTGGTGTTGAAGAAGATGTCGGTCGTCCCCGGGACGACGTTGGCGCTGCGCAGCGCGTAGACCCAGCCGAGGTTGTAGGGGAACTCGGCGTTCTCCCCGTCGATCAAGCTGGCCTCCAGCCCCCACCCGGCGTCGCTCCAGCGCCAGGACTGCACGCAGTTGTTGCCGCGGACGGTGTAGCGGATGGAGCCGTCGGGCAGCGTCTGCGCCCAGTCGGCCTCGATGTAGGAGCCGTCGCACCCCGTGTCCTGGACCACCTGGGTCGCCACGACGCGACCGCCGCAGGCGCGGACATCATCCGCGACCTGGCGGATGTCGTAGACGTTGGGGCGGGCCGGATCGTAGCTGATCACCAGCGGCAGGCACCCCTCAACGGGGGTAAAGGCGCCGCTGGAGCGCTTGACGTAGAAGCGGTTGATCGTGCCGTTGCTCCGGGGCCAGTCGTTCAGCGCGAAGTTCACCTGGACGCGCCAGGAGCGATCCGAGGGCAGCTTCAGCCCGCCGCCGTCGCGATCCGAGCCGAACGCCCAGAGGCCCGTGGCGTAGCTCCCGCCGCTGTCGCGCAGCGTCAGCTCGCCGCTGTTGTCCGACCAGGTGACCTCGGCGCTCTCGGGCAGGCTGTAGGTCCGCTGGCCGTCCACCTCCAGCGCGGTGATCCGGCTGTAGAGGTAGCCGCCCGTGCCCGAGTGCGGCGAGTTGACCGAGATGTTCACCGACACCGCGCCGTCGCTCGGGTCGCGGAGCATGAAGACCACCGCGGCGTCGCCCTCGGGGGTCGTCGCCGCGTGGGTGCTCCCGGGGCCTGCGTGGTTGATGAACGGCTCACCGGTGAGCTGGAGCGGCGCGCCGCTGGGCGTCTGCCCCGGCTCGACGTGGTAGGTGTAGATCTGCCGACCGCTGGCCAGAATCCAATAATCTTCGCCATCTTGCGGCGAGGTAAAGATACGCGACCACCAGTTCTGGGAGTGGCTGAGGTCTTCGCGGAGGCGGAGGTCGCGGTGCTGGATGTGGGAGCCCGAGGTGTTGGAGTAGACCCGATCAAACTCCCAGCTCCCGGCGATCTGCACGGGATCGGAGTCCTTCGGGTAGTCGAACCACGGGATGACCCCATCGCCCAGCACCTCGGGGGTGGGGCGGTAGCTGCCGGTCCAGGCGCAGGTCGCGCTCAGGTCGGTGCAGGCGCGGCGCGCCTTGAAGCCGACCATGCCGTGTCGGGAGCCTTCGCGGGTGTAGCTCTCCAGGACCAGCTCGGGCTCGCCGTCGTGGTCCATGTCGCCCCACCCTTCGTAGAGCGTGTCCTTGAAGGCGCCCAGCACCCGACCGGTCTGTCCATCGAAGACGATGGTGGCGTAGTGGTCGTAGTTGACGCCGTCGTTGTTGGGGTTGGCCGCGCGCTCGGCGGGGGTGCAGCGCCGCCAGGGCATCAGCTCGCCCCGCGAGGTCGTCTTGTCGCGGCACCACTCGCGCTCCCACTCGGTGTTGCGGAGCATGGTGGTGATGATGTCCTCCACGCCGTCGCCGTTGACGTCGGCGGTGTCGTAGTTGGAGGGCCAGATGCTCGGGCGCAGATCCCACACGCGGCGCTGGTTGGCCACGTCGTAGAAGTAGGGGAACTGGTTGTTGGGCGCGTAGGCGTTGTTATCCTGGAGGTAGTAGTTCTGATAGTAGAAGTACTGCCACCGGATCGTCCCGTCGGAGTTCAGCGCGTTGTTGCGCAGATCCGGGTTGGGCTCGCTCTCCAGGTAGTCGTCCGGCACCCACTGGCCGTTGCGATAGAGGTCCATCATCCCGATGCTCAGGCCGGGCTCGGGGTGGATGCTCACCACCGCGACCTCCTGACCGGGGTCGGACGGGTCGAAGTCGCCCACCCGGAGCTTCGGGGCAGCCTGGTAGGTGGTCTGGTAGCCCCAGCTCCGCGCGTCCTGCACCTCGGCGTCGCGGTACTTCACCATGGAGAGGCGCGGGGCGGTGTGCCAGAGGATGCGCACGTCGTCGGGATCGTCGGTGAAGCGCCCCAGGACGTGGGTGCCCTGGCGGATGTAGGTGCTGTAGAGCTCCTGGTTGGTCAGGCGGCGCACGACGGTGCTCTCGGCCTGCGGCGCCCCGAAGATCGCGGGCTCGGCCACAGCGCGCAGCGAGTCCATGAGCAGCTCGATGTTGCCGTCGCCGTCCCAGTCACCGTAGGCGTTGCGGAGGGAGTCACCGAGGTAGTCCCCGGGGTTGGCCGACGTGCCGGTCTGGTACTGCTGGGTGAAGAGGAGCGCGCCGTCCAGCGCGCGGAAGATGAAGTGGTTGGCGGCGTACTGATCGGTCTTGGCGGCCGCGATGACGTCCACGATCCCGTCGCCGTCCAGATCCAGCGCGCCATGCACCACGTCGATGTCGAGGAAGGGGCTGGCCCACCGCACCGCGCCGCTGGCGTCCCAGACGATCAGGCGTCCGCCAGCAGCGGCGATGACCTCGACAGCGCCGTCCCCGTCGATGTCCGCCACGGAGGGGAAGGCGACGACCTTGTTCCCCAGCTCGTAGCTGGAGAAGAGCGAGGGGAAGGTGTCCTGGCCGTCCATGTCCGAGGGCAGCCCGGCGAAGCCTGCGTGACGCCAGTCGTCCTGCCACCACCCCTGAGCGATCCCGACCTGCTGGTGCTTGGGGGTCCATCGATCTTGTGACCAGCCCTCGCTCGCGCCAGCAGCGAGGACGCCTGCTGCGACGCTAAGGAGGACCACGTTCTTGAGAAAGACAGGCCTCATCATCGTGGCTCCTGCATGATAGAGAGTAGAGGTGTGCTCGCGTGACCTACCGGGGTCGTGTCCACGACCTTTATATGCAGGCATTACGCCACTTGCAAGCGCTTATCAAGTGCCGCGCGCGCGGGGTGGAGGTGACGCGGCAGCGCCTCCCGGTGACAATTTACGGCACCCAGCCCACCTCTTTGCGCAGCCGCGGGTGAATGGGGGTCTGGGGGCGGCTCGCCCCCAGCCGCCGGAGGCGCCCCCCAGGAAAAAATACACAAGAAAGTTAACAAATATTAGTGTGGGGATTTGACGTTGGGGCGCCTCC
>CAUJGC010000200.1 GCA_963169075.1 Myxococcota bacterium | reverse complement strand
GGCGGGGGGGCGGGGGGGGGGTGCGGGGGCGGTGGCGAGGAGGGGTCGGAGGGCGCGGAGGGCGAGGAGGGTGGCGGCGAGGGCGGCGCCGAGGAGGGCGATGGCGACGGCGGCGAGGAGGAGGGCGGCGAGGGTCTGGTTCTTGAAGGTGAGCATGAAGGTGCGGCTGACGAAGGCGAGGGCGCCGTAGGCGCCGAGGAGGCCGAGGCCGCCGCAGGTGATGGAGGCGGAGAGGAGGGCGGCGCGCTCGCCGCGGGCGCTGGCGAGGGCGCGGGCGCCCTGGAGGGCGCCCCGGGGGCCGAGGTCCACCGGGACGGCGCCGAGGAGCCACCCGAGGCCGAGCCCGAGGGGGAGGGTGAGGGGGGCGTAGAGGCCCGCGGCGTAGAGGCAGGCGAGGAGGGCGGTGGCGGCGGTGGCCTGGAGGTCGGGGGCGTGGGTGAGGGTCCAGGCGCCGTCGAGGAGGCCGAGGCCGAGAGCGGCGAGGAGGCCGCCGAGGAGGCCCGCAGCGCTTGGGAGGAGGCGAGGGGAGGGGGTCATGGCGCCCGGCGGTGAGGGGGGACGAGGCTACTCGGGCGCGAAGCCGCGGCGGATGGTGTTCTCGGTGATGACCCGCGGCTCGACGAATTGCAGCAGGTAGTCGGGGCCGCCCGCCTTGGAGCCGATGCCCGAGAGCCCGAAGCCGCCGAAGGGCTGGCGCTGCACCAGCGCGCCGGTGATCCCCCGGTTGATGTAGAGGTTGCCGACCCGCAGCTCCCGCCGGACCCGCTCGATGTGGAGCGGCGAGCGCGAGAAGAGGCCGCCGGTGAGGGCGTACCGGGTGTTGAGGGCCACGTCAAGCGCCTCGTCCAGCGAGGCGACCTTGTGGACGGTGAGCACCGGGCCGAAGAGCTCGTCCTGGGCCAGCGGGTGGTCGGGGGGGACGTCGGTGAAGATGGCGGGGGGCACCCCGTAGCCCGATGTGCGGGGGAGGTCCTGGATGAGCGCGGTCTTCAGCTCGGCGCGGCCGCGCTGGATGGCCTGGAGGAGGCGCCGCTGGGCGTCGGCGTCGATGACAGGCCCCAGAGCGGAGGCCGGGTGCTCGGGGTCGAGGGCGCGGAGGGAGCGGGTGGCCTCGACCAGGCGAGAGACGAAGGCGTCGTAGTTGTGCTCCAGGACGATGACCCGGGAGCAGGCGGAGCACTTCTGGCCCTGGAAGCCGAAGGCCGAGCGCACGGTGCCCGCCACAGCCATGTCCAGGTCGGCGTCGGAGTCCACCAAAATGGCGTTCTTGCCGCCCAGCTCCGCGATGACGCGCTTGAGGCTGCGCTGCCCGGGGCGGAGGACGGCCGCGCGCTGGAGGATCTGGAGCCCCACCTCCAGCGAGCCGGTGAAGGCGATCAGGTCCACCCGGGGATGCTCCACCAGCGCGGCCCCCGTGACCTCGCCTGGGCCCGGGAGGAGGTGGAGGACGCCCGGAGGGACGCCGGCCTTGAGGAGGAGGCGGACCATGCGGAGGGCGATGGCCGGAGACTGCTCGGCGGGCTTGACCAGGGCGCAGTTGCCCGTGGCGAGGGCGGCGGCGGTCATGCCGCAGAGGATCGCCAGCGGGAAGTTCCACGGGGCGATGATGGCCGCGAGGCCGCGAGGCTGGTAGAGGCAGCGGTTGGACTCGCCGGGGACGCGCTGGGTGGTGAAGCCCGCGTCGAGGCGGACGGCCTCGCGGGCGTAATACTCCATGAAATCAATGGCTTCGCAGACGTCGCCGTCCGCCTCCCGCCAGTTCTTGCCCACCTCCAGCACCATCCAGGCCGCCAGCTGGGCGCGCTCGGCGCGCATCAGCGCCGCCGCCTTCTGGAGCACCGCCGCGCGCTGGCGCGCGGGCGTGTCCCGCCACGCCGGGAAGGCCCGCAGCGCCGACTGGACCGCCTGCTCCACGTGCTCCGGCCCGGCGGAGGCCGCCACCGCGATCACCTCGTCCGGGCGCGCCGGGTTCACCGAGGCGATCCCCGCCCCCGCCCACACCTCCTGCCCCTGCACGATGAGCGGGCAGCGCCCGCCCAGCATCCCCCGGACCTCCGCCAGCGCCTTCTGCATGGCCTCGGCGCGGCGCGGCTCCGCGAAGTCCCAGAGGGCCTCGTTGACGAAGGGGGCGTCCAGCTCGGGCGGCGCCTGGGGGACGCCGCGGGCCGGGTAGCCGGTGTGGGTCTGCTCGACGCCGCGCGGCGCCGGCGGCGCCAGGAGCGCGTCCACGCTGGCGCCGTCCGCGAAGCGCGCCCGCAGCCAGCTCTCGTTGGAGGTGTTCTCCAGGAGGCGCCGCACCAGGTACGCCATCCCCGGGATCAGCTCCCCCACCGGGGCGTAGTCCCGCAGCCGGAGGCCCAGCTTGCGGATCGCCCCCTTGAGCGGCTCCGCCATCCCGTAGAGGGTCTGGATCTCCAGCGCGCTCTCCGGCAGCCCGAGGGCCTTCGCCGTGGCTGCCGCGTAGGCGATGGAGCGCACGTTGTGGCTGGCGATGGCCGGGCGCACCACGTCGGCGCTCTCCAGCAGGAGGCGGGTGATGCGCTCGTAGGAGGCGTCGGTGGCCGCCTTCTCGGTGAAGACGGGGACGGGCCAGCCCTGCTGCTCGGCGTGGAGGGTCTCGAAGTCCCAGTAGGCCCCCTTGACCAGGCGGACGGTGATGGGGGCGCCGCGCTGGCGGGCCCACTGGATCAGGGCGCGGGTGTCGTCCTCGGCGTCCCGGAGGTAGGCCTGGATGACGCAGCCTGCGGGGAGGGTCTGGAACTCGGGCTCGCTGAGGAGGGCCTTGAAGGTCGCCAGCGTCAAACTTTTGACGGCGTAGTGCTCCGCGTCCAGGTTCAAGAAGACCCCGAGCGCCTTCGCCCGCCGGAAGAGCGGCCGCAGGCGGTCGCAGAGCACCGCCACCGAGCCCGCCATATCCATGGCGTCCAGCTGCGAGTAGAGCGAGGAGAGCTTGATCGAGACGTTCACCCGCGGGATCGCCCCCCAGGCGTCCCGCTCCAGCGCAGGCTTCGCAGGCCACTTCGCAGCCTCCGCCGCCAGGCCCTCGATCAGATCCAGGTAGCGGCGCTGGTAGTCCAGGGCCTCCACCTCGGAGACGGTGGCCTCCCCCAGCAGGTCCACAGTGAAGGCCATGTCCGCCTTCCAGAGCTTCTTCAGCGCCGGCAGGGCGTCCCGGGCGTCGGTGCCCACGATGAAGCCCCGCGCCATGCCCACCACGTTCTTCTCGATCTGGGAGGCCGCCAGGCGGGCCAGCGGCGAGCCCGGCGAGAGGCTCTTGAGGCCCCACTGGAGCGCCGCAGGGAAGTCCTGCTCCGGGCGGCAGAAGTACTCCTGGATGTGGCGCGCCACCTCGCGGGAGTCGTGGAGCACCGGCAGCACGTCCACAAAGCGGAACATCTCCACCTTGAAGGCCGGGAGCTTCATGCTCCACTCCATGATCTGCCCGTTCCAGAAGTCGCGCTTGAAGACCGAGGGCGACTCCCCCTCCATCAAGCTCATGAGCTGGCGACCGATGCGTTGGACCTCAGCTTCGGAAGTGGGGGGGCGAGGGGTCACGGGGCCTCCTTGACGTCGAGCGCGCGATCAGACAGCCGCAGCCAGCCAGCACCACCCAGAGGGTGAGCCCCGGCAGGGCAGGTGTCAAGGGGCCCCCCACCCCGCACGTCCCCGATCCCCCCACCCGCGGCGGCGCCAGCGGCCCCCCGTCATCGGTCGGGTCCAGCGGGTTCAGCCCCAGCCGCAGCTCCTCGCCGTCCTCCATCCCGCCGTTGTCCGAGTCCGCGTCCCGCGCGTTGATCAGCCCGTCCCCGTCGCTGTCCTCCCGCCACCCCGGCTCCGCCCCGTCCGCCACCCCATCCCCGTCTGTATCCGCCGCCTTCGGGTTCGTCCGCGCCGCCAGCTCCTCGCCGTCCGACACGCTGTCCCCGTCCGTGTCCCAGAGGAGCGGCGAGGTGCCGATGGCGATCTCGAGCCCATCGCTGAGGCCGTCGCCGTCGGTGTCGGGGTCGTTGGCGCGGGTGCCCAGGCGCCCCTCCTCGTCGTTGGCGAGGCCATCGCCGTCGATGTCGCGGTCGCAGGCGTCCCCGGCCCGGTCCCGATCCTGGTCGAGCTGGTCGGGGTTGGGGGTGTCGCGGCAGTTGTCGTCGTAGTCCGGCACCCCGTCGTCGTCCCGGTCGGGCTCGCAGGCGTCTCCGATGCCGTTGCTGTCCACGTCGTTCTGGTCGGTGTTGAAGATCCGCGGGCAGTTGTCCGACACGTCCGGGATGAGGTCGCCGTCCCGGTCGGGGTCGCAGGCGTCCCCCTGGCCGTCGCCGTCCAGATCCGCCTGGTCCGCGTCCGGGGCGTCGGGGCAGACGTCCTCGCCGTCCAACACCCCGTCGCCGTCCCGATCCGACTCGCAGGCGTCTCCGATGCCGTTGGCGTTGGCGTCCTCCTGGCCGGGGTCGTAGGTCAGCGGGCAGCGGTCCTCCCGATCGGGGACGCCGTCGTTGTCGTCGTCGTCGTCGCAGGCGTCGCCGCGCCCGTCGCCGTCGCTGTCCTCCTGGCCGGGATCAGCGACCTGCGGGCAGCGGTCGTCGATGTCCGGGACGCCGTCGTCGTCGTCGTCGCCGTCGCACACGTCCCCCACCCCGTCGCCGTCGCTGTCCCGCTGGGCCGGGTCGGCGGCGCGGGGGCAGACGTCCTCGGCGTCGGGGATGGCGTCGTTGTCGTCGTCGGGATCGCAGGCGTCCCCCAGGCCGTCCCGGTCGGTGTCGTCCTGCTCCGAGCTGGCCAGGTCCGGGCAGGTGTCCAGCACGTTGGGCACCCCGTCGCCGTCCCGGTCGGGGTCGCAGGCGTCGCCCACGCCGTCGTCGTCGCTGTCCCGCTGGGCGGGATCATAGACCTCCGGGCAGAGGTCGTGGAGGCTCCCGAAGCCGTCGCCGTCCGGGTCGCCGCCGCAGAGCGGGTCCGAGGGCGCCCGGATCTCCACCACCACGTCGTCGAGGTCGAGCTGCCCCTCCTCGTCCTCCACCGTGAGGCGCACGACGCGGCGCCCGGCGGTGCTCCAGGTGGCGGCGACCTCGGCGCCGACGGCGTCCACGTCATCCTCCAGGTCGCCGCTCCGGTCGCTGTCCCGGCTCAGATCCAGATCCCAGCGCCAGGCCACCACCCCAAGCCCCTCCGCCGCCCCCAGCCCGTCCGCGTCGTAGCTCAACGCCCCCGAGAGCGCGACCCGCTGCCCCGGACACGCCTGCGCCCAGCTCCCCGCCACGGCCACCGGCGGCCGCGCCGCCCGCGTGTCCAGCGGCGCCGCCAGCCACGGCCCCCCGTCAGGACCCTCCTCCGGGGCCGCGAAGACCACGAAGGGCGCCTCCGCGGTCGCCAGCCAGAGCGCCTCCTGGCTCTCCACCTCCACGCGGGACCAGACGGGGCCCGGGCCGGTGAAGCTCGACGCCCCCACCTCCACCACCGCCTCCACCAGCCCCACCCCCGCCAGCGCCTCCAGCCGGATCGGCTGCGGGCTCGCCGCGCTCAGGTGCAGCGCCCCCTCCCGCGCGCTGAAGAGCACCCCGTGCAGCCGAGGCCCCAGCGGCGCCGACGGGTACGTCCCCCCGCGCGCTGCACCCTCCTCGAAGGCCCCCACATGGACCAGCACCGGGCGGCTCGCCCGCACCTCCACCACGTCATGATCCAGCGTGGACGCCTCCACCACCTCGGCGCTGGAGGCGTTGCCCTCCCCAGGCGCCTGCGTCAGCAGCAGCTCCCCCGCCTGGAGCATCACCACCTGCCCGTCGTCCCCATCGCTCAGATCCAGCACCTCCACCCGCGTGTCCGGGTAGAGCGCCCGCACCGCCAGCGACGCCTGCGCCGGCAGGATCGCGTTGGTGATCCAGCCGCGCCCCGACTCCTGCGCCCCGCCCGGCGCCGGGTTGTAGACCCACGGCGTCCGCCCCTCCCAGCTCCCCAGCGCCACCACCCCCCCCGCACGCGCCAGCGTCACCTCCGCCACCCCCGCCCCGCCAGGCACCGCCACCGCCACATAGCGCGCGCTCTGCGCCACCACCGCCTCCTGACCCAGCGGCGTCACCGTCACCTCCCCCCGGCGCCGCACCCACGCCAGCGGCGCCGTCGTATCCCCGCCCGCCGGCACCCACGCCAGCGCCGGACGCTCCGGCGGCAGCACGAAGCGCGTCCGACCGCTCCCCTCCTGCGACGCCAACGGCAGCGCCCACCCCGCATCCTCGCCGCCCAGCCCCGCCCCGCCCACCACCACCCCCGACCCCCCGCCCGCCACCCGCACCCGCGCAGGCACCGCCGTCGAGCGCCACACCTGCCCCCCCACCAGCGCCGGCGTGATCGATCCCCCCTGACCCGTCAGATCCTCCAGCGTCACC
>CAUJGC010000199.1 GCA_963169075.1 Myxococcota bacterium | reverse complement strand
CCTCCACCTGCTCCGCCCGCAGCGTCACCTCGTCCTCGCCGCGATCCAGCGCCGCCCAGACCTGACACACCCGCCGCTGCGCGCCGAAGTAGTGGGACGCGTCCAGCCACCCCCGCGCCGGATCGCGCTGGAGCCGCCCCGACTCCACCAGCGTCGCCTTGTACGCGAAGTCCACCGCCTCCCGAGGCGCCCCCGGACCCACCAGCGCCGCCCCAAGCGTCGCCCCGATGGCCGCCAGATCCCACTGGAGGTGCCAGAGCGGGAAGACCCAGAGCGGCGCGCCGCGCGACCGCACCCACCCCACCCACGCGCCCACCCCGCAGGCGTAGACCACCCCCGCCGCGCTGTGGTGGAGGTGGAGCGCCCCGTAGAGGAGCCCCGCGCCGAGCACCCCCGCCCAGCGCCCCCACCGACGCCCCAGCCACGGCTGCACCACCCCGCGCAGCGCCAGCTCCACAGCCGCCGCGTAGACCAGCACCCCCAGCGTGTAGAGCCCCAGCCGCCCCAGGCTCACCGACGCCGCCCCCAGCTCCTCCAGGTAGGGCCCCAGCCCGCCGTGGAGCCCCGCGCTCAACGTGAAGGCCGCCAGCACACCCCCCGCCCCGCCGTGCAGCGCCAGGAGCGCACCCCGCTGCGAGAGCGCCGACGGGTCCACCTCCAGCCACCGCCGCAGGCGCGCCCTCACCGGGGCTCCGGGGGCCCCGCGGCCACCACCTCCACGCGATCCACCAGCACCCGGCGCCCCGCCGCCTCGACGGCGTAGCCCAGGCGCCAGCGCTGGTACGTCAGCCAGCCCCGCGACGCCCCCTCGCGGGTGATGCGCTTGCGCCCGTCGTCCAGCGGCTCGAACTGAAGCTGCACCGCCGCGTAGTGATCCAGCCGCTGGCCGCTCTCCGCCGCGATCTCCGACAGCGCCTCCCGAGACGACGCCGTGAACTCCACCGACCACGGCGCCGAAGGCTCCCCGCGCCACCCGTGGGACGCCTCCGGGAACGCGTCGCAGAAGGGCAGGTAGGGCTTGATGTCGAGGATCGGCGTCCCGTCCAGCAGATCCACGTCGCGCACATAGATCCGGCGCCCCTCCACACGGTCCAGCCGCACGCAGCTCATCCCGATGGGGTTCGGCCGGTGCGGCGCACGCGTCGCGAACACCCCCACCGTGCCCGACATGTGACGCGGCGGACGCACCCGCAGCGGCGGCGCGTGCTCCAGGTTCTGATGGAAGACAAAGATCAGCCAGAGCCGATCAAACGACGCCAGGCCGTCCAACGAGCGGCGAGGATGACAGCGCGGGTCAAGCTCGATCACCGCCTCGTTGGAGGCCAGCACCGCTTGATGAGGCGCCTCGTAGCGCTCGCGAAAATCGCAGCGCAGCACCCCGACAGGTCGAAAGGTGAAAGCCTCTGGATCTCCCACCTCCATAGAGGGCTCGCTCAGAGCGGGGCGGGGCCGCCGTAGATGGCCTCCCGCTCGGCCCGGATCGTCTCGCTGACGATGTAGTCGTCGTAGTGCATCACCGCGTCGATCATGCCGTGGGGCGTGATCTCCATGATGCGCGTCGCCACCGTGTTGACCAGCTCGCGGTCGTGGGAGGAGAAGAGGAGCACCTCACCGAAGCTCGTCATGGCGTTGTTGAGGGCCGTGATGCTCTCCAGATCCAGGTGGTTCGTCGGCTCGTCCAGGATCAGCACGTTGCCGCCGAGCTGCATCATCCGCGCGAGCATGCACCGCACACGCTCGCCGCCCGAGAGCACCTGCGCCTGCTTCTGCGTGTCCTCGCCGCTGAAGAGCATCCGCCCCAAAAAGCCGCGGACGAACTCCTCGTGCTGATCCACCGCGTACTGGCGCAGCCAGTCCACCAGGTTCAGCGTCACCCCCTCGAAGTAGGCCTCGTTCTCCTTCGGGAAGTAGCCCGTGGTGATCGTCGAGCCCCACTCGAAGGTGCCTGCGTCGGCCTGGCGCTCACCGGTCAGGATCTGGAAGAGCGTCGTCTTCGCGCGACCGTCCGGGCCCACGAACGCGATCTTGTCGCCCCGGTGGACCGTGAAGCTCACGTCGCGGAAGATCACCTCGTCACCGATCGACGCCGTCAGCCCCTCCACGCGCAGGATCGACTTGCCGCACTCCCGGTTGGGCTTGAAGACGATGTGCGGGTACTTCCGCGTGGAGGTCGGCATCTCATCCATCGTCAGCTTCTCCAGCAGCTTCCGCCGCGAGGTCGCCTGCTTCGCCTTCGAGGCGTTGCTGGCGAAGCGCTGGATGAACGCCTTGAGATCCTTCGCCTTGTCCGCCGACTTCTTGGCCTGATCCCGCTTCTGCTGGAGCATCAGCTCGCTGGCCTGATACCAGAAGTCGTAGTTGCCCACATAGATCCGGATCTGGCGGAAGTCGATGTCTGCGACGTGCGTGCAGACGTTGTTCAGGAAGTGGCGGTCGTGGCTCACCACGATCACCAGCGACTCCAGCCGCGAGAGGTAGTCCTCCAGCCACGCGATCGTGTGCACGTCCAGGTTGTTCGTCGGCTCGTCCAGGAGCAGGATGTCCGGATGACCGAACATCGCCTGCGCCAGCAGCACGCGCACCTTCAAGCCGCCGGGCAGCTCGCCCATCAGCCGGTGCTGCTCCTCCTCCGGCACCCCCAGCCCCGAGAGCAGCGTCGCCGCCTCCGCCTCCGCCTCGTAGCCGTTCAGCTCCGCGAACTCGCCCTCCAGCGTGGCGATCCGGTTGCCGTCCTCCTCCGAGAACTCGCTCTGGGCATAGAGCGCCTCGCGCTCCTTCATCACCTTGTAGAGGCGAGGATAACCCTGGAAGACCGTGTCCAGCGCCGTCTGCTCGTCGTACTTGAACTGGTCCTGCTCCAGCTTCGCCATCCGCAGGTTCGGCGGGATATCGACATGGCCTGCGTTCGGCTCCAGATCCCCCGAGAGCACCTTCAAGAACGTGGACTTGCCCGCCCCGTTGGCGCCGATCAGCCCGTAGCAGTTGCCAGGCACGAATTTGACGTTCACATCCTCAAAGAGAGGCTGACCGCCGAAGTTGACCATGATTCCAGATGTCGAGATCATCGCTTCGTCCTCCTCAAGAGCCGCGGCCCGGCTCGGTAGCACGGCCGCCCCCTGAGGTCAAGGTGGCGCCAGCGCAGCGCGCGGATCGGTGTAGACCCCGCACACCTGACGCGCTATCATCCCCAAAGATCGCGTGGCGAAGCGCCACGCCGCACCACCCTCTACCCGCTCTGGGGGCGCCATGCCAAGCTACTTTGAGTTTGAGGTTCAGCTCGCGGAGATCGAGCCCCTCATCACACGCACGCTCCTCCTCCCCGTCGAGGCCACCTTCGCGGACCTCCACGAGGCCATCCAGGACGCCATGGGCTGGAAGGGCTACCACCTCTGGGAGTTCCGCGACGCCGACGAGGAGGGGCTGCTGGCCGGGCGCCCCGACCCCAACGACCCCGAGACACCCGACGCCTACACCACACCCCTCTCCACCTACTTCCCCACCCAGGACGTCCCCGAGGACGGCGTCTGGAGCACCTACATCTATGACTTTGGAGACTTCTGGGTCCACGCCGTCGGCCTGAGCCAGATCGTCACCCTCCCCGACACCTTCCCCAGACGACTCCTCGCTGGCGAGCGCGCCTGCCCCCCCGAGGACAGCGGCGGACCGCCAGGCTACGACCGCATCATCCGCTTCCTGGAGACCCAGGACGCCGACGGCGACGACCCCGAGAGCCTCCGCGCGTGGATCGGCGCCTGGCGCCCCGACGCCTTCGACCTCGCCAAAGCATCGAAACAATTCGAGAAGCCCAGGAAGCGCAAGAAGCGATGAGCAAGAAGAAGACCCCGCCCCCGACCGCCCCCGAGCCCCCCTTTCACAACCCCTTCGCCGCCCTCGCCCAGGGGCGTGACCAGCTCCCCCCGCCCAAGCCGACGACGACGCCACCCCCCGCCCCCAGGCCTGCACCCCAGGCCACGCCGCAGCGCGCCGTCCACCGCCGGGAGCGCAAGGGACGCGGCGGCAAGACCGCCACCGTCGTCACACACCTCAACCTCGCCCCGGACGACCTCGAGCGCTGGTCCAAAGAGCTGCGACGCACCCTCGGCTGCGGCGGCGCCGTCGAAGACGACACCCTCGTCTTCCAGGGCGACCACCGCGAGCGCCTCGCCGCGCTCCTCCAGGAGCGCGGCGTCGGGCGCATCACGCAGGGTTGATCGGCAGGAGCTGCGTCACCAGATCGTCGCCCGGGCTGTAGAAGTCCGCGATCAACCCCACCCGCGCGTAGCCGAGCCGGTCGTAGTAGGCCAGCGTCGCGCCGTAGCCCTCCCGGGTAGACGTCTCCACCCGGACCCGGCGACCGCCGCGCGCCCCCATCTCCGCCACCGCCGCGTCGTGGAGCAGCCGCCCCAGCCCGCGACCCCGCGCGCCAGCGCCGATCACGATCCAGTAGAGATCCCAGGTGCTCTCCGTCATCGGCGTCGGGCCGAAGCTGACGTAGCCCAGCAGCTCCCCGCTGGCCTCGTCCTCCGCGACCCAGGCGACGTAGGTCGTCTCGGGCCCCTTCGCCGCGAACTCGTCCGCGATCTCCAGGGCGACGTCGGCCTCATCGCCTGTAAACTCAGGGGTTTGCGCCAGGAGCGAAGCCAGCGCGGGACGGTCGGAGGCCAGGAAGGGGCGAGTACGCATAGGGGCTCCTCTCCAGCGCGCGCTGGAGCAGCATCCCGATCAGCTCCGGGTAGGTGTAGCCGCGCGCCGCCGCTGCCAGCGCGAAGCCCGCCTCCGGGTGCAGATCCGGGTTGGGGTTGATGTCCATCACGCGCGGCACACCCGCCGCGTCCAGACGCAGATCCACGCGACCGTACCCCTCCGCGCCGATCGCCAGCAGCGCCGCGCGCGCCGCCACCACCGCCGCCTCCACCGCCGCCTCCGGCACACGCCCCTCCGCAGGCAGCGAGCGCGCCTGATACTCCGGCGACTCCGGGGTCCACTTGCAATCGTAGGTGATGATCGGCAATAAATCATCACCAAATCCATAGAAATCCATGCAGCGCACCGACGACGCACCCTGCGGGTCTGGCCAGAGGGCGACGTTCAGCTCCGCGCCCGGCAGGTAGCTCTCCACCACCGAGCGACCGTCCCCCACCCGACGCAGCCGCTCCACCTGCCGCACCAGCGCCGCGTCATCCCGCACGCACGACTCCTGCGTGACCCCGATGGAGGCGTCGCAGCACGCCGGCTTCACAAAGAGCGGATACACCAGCCCCGCCGACGCCACCAGCGCCAGCGCCTCCGCCCCCGTCGCCACCACCCCGCCCGGCGCCACCGGCACGCCCCGCCGCGTCAGCGCCTCACGCACACGCCCCTTGTCGATCGCGATCCGCAGCGCCCGCGCGCCGTTCCCCGTGTAGGGCACCCCCAGGCGCTCCAGCGCCTCCGGCACCTCCCCCTCACGCTGCGCGTCACCGCCCAGCGACTCCACCAGGTTGAAGACCGCCTCCACCCCGCCCCGCGACACCGCCTCCTCCAGCGGACCCACCCCGTCGCGGAGCCCCAGGAGCCGCGCGTGGATCCCCCGCGCCTCCAGCGCCGCCGCCACCCCGTGCGCGACCTCGATCACCTCCAGATCGGCCTCCCGTGAGGAGGGAGGCTCGTCGTCCCCCTCCCCGGTCGCCTCGCCTTGATCCTCGTTGTAGACCACCAGGACATGAATCGCTGCACCGAGAGGGTCCATGGGCGCACGCTCCTCTGCGTTGGGTTCGGCCATCAGCGAGCCGACGTCACCACCCCGATTATCGGGGCGCGACGGCTGAACATCCGCTGCTCAACGGCCTCACTACGCCTCTCCTCGCGCCACGTCAAGCGGAACTTTCAAGCTCGCGCCAGACGGCCTCCGCAGGCACCATCTCCAAAAAAAAGACCGCATCTACACATCCCGCCCCCGCGCGCTCCGCCGAGGCCGCTCCGGCGCGTCAGCGCCGAATATCTCCCCCGGCACGCCTGTTGCTCAACACATGCGGGTGGGGCCGGGGGGCTGCGCGCGGAGGTCGAGGTGAACGACAGCACCGGATGGCGAAGAGCAACGAGGCAGATCGCCGCCGTCGCGCTCCTGGCGTGGGCGGCGTGGAGCTGCGACCCCCCCGAGGGGGTCTGGTCCCCCGAGGCCCGCGTCGTGAGCGTCGCGGCCGAGCGCGCCGAGTTCAGCCTCCAG
>CAUJGC010000198.1 GCA_963169075.1 Myxococcota bacterium | reverse complement strand
GAGCGGGGCGAGCCCGCCGAGGAGGGGGCGCGAGCGCCGCTTCAGGAGGGGAGGCCTTCGGGGATCTCGTTCATCTGGGACGGCGTGGGCTACGCCTTCAACGACGTCTGGGTGGTGGTGGAGGGGGAGGAGAGCGAGGCGGGGCGCTTTGTGCTGGAGGGGGTGGGGGGCTGCGCGGAGTGGCGTGGCGCGGCGCCGCGAGAGGAGGCGATCCGCCGGAGCCGCGACGAGGACTCCTGGTACTTCAAGCGGGTGGAGTCCGCCGGGGAGGGGCGCTTCAAGGCGTGGGTGAAGGTGGGTGACGTGTATACGCGGGCCTCGGTGGAGCCGATCCGGTGCGTGTACACGCTGGAGGCGAGCGAGGGGCGGGTGCGGAGCGCGTCGGTGGTGGTGACGCGGCTCCAGCGCCCGAGCGACTTCATCGCGAACTAGCGTGCGGCTCAGGTGTCGTCGTCGTCGAGGCTGGCGTCCTCGTCGTCGTCGCCCTGGGCGGCTGAGGCGAGGATCCGGGTGAGGTGCTGGGCGATGAGGGGGTAGGGGAAGCCGCGGCGGACGAGGAAGTCGGTGAGGCGCTTGCGCTCCTTGGGGTCGGCGGGCGCGGGGCGGGTGCGGAGCCACTTGCGGACGGCCCGGGCGAGCAGCTCGGCCTCATCCTGATCCTCAAAGGCGGTCTCCACGGCGCGGTCGATGACCTCGCCTGGGACGCGTCGCCTGCGCAGCTCGTGGACGATGCGCTGGCGGCCCATGGCCTTGTAGCCGATGCGGGAGCGGGTGTAGGCGGTGGCGAAGGCGTCGTCGTCGAGGTAGCCCCAGTCGAGGAGCTTGGCGAGGGTGTCCTCGATGAGCTCTTCGGGGAGGTCGCGGTCTTCGCGGAGGCGTTGGCGCAGCTCCCCGACGCTGCGGCCGCGGTGCTCCAGGAGGCGGAGGGCGCGGTGGAGGAGGGCCTCGGTGCGGGGGTCGGTGGGCTCAAAGCGGAGGGCGTCGTCAGTCATGGGCTCGGGGGGTGGAGGGTCAGCGCAGCGCGCTCAACTTCCTGAATATAAGGTCAGTCTGTGCGCGCGTCAAGGTCGGGCAGGCGGAAATGCGCCGCGCGCGCCGCGCGTTGATGTCGTCGCCAGGCCGAGGAGGAGCGCGGTGCAGCGGCGGAGGTGCGTGATGCGAAGCGGAGCGAGGTGGGTCGGCGCGCTGGTGGCGTGTGGGGTGTGGATGGGCGGCGGGGCGGCCTGGGCGCACCCGCCGTGTCCGGAGCATGGGGAGGTGTGCCCGCCGGACGCGTGGAAGGAGGACCTGGGGACGTTGAGCGATCGGACGTTCCTCCTCTTCGACTGGGGGCTGGGGGGGATGTCGATGCACGATCAGTTTGATGAGGTCTTCCAGGCCAGCTCGCTGGGGATGGTGATGCGGCTCGGGGGCGGGGTGGACAACTTCGCGTTCTCGTTCATGCTGGGGCTCCAGACGCCGGAGACGCCGGTCTACGCGCCGCTGACGCTGCTCTCGGTGGGTGTGGAGGCGCGGTGGTATGTGCCGCTGACGGAGGAGCTGGACGGGCTGCGGGTGTGGGTGTCGGGCTCGGGGGGGCTCTCGATGTTGAGCGGGTGCGAGGAGAGCGGCGACTGCGAGCCGTCGGGTGACCCGGCCATCGCGAGCTACTCGGGGCAGATGGTGGGCGCTGGCGCCGGGGTGGCCTACCTGCTGGAGGGGGGCTTTCTGGGGGTCTTCGCGGAGGCGCGCCGGGAGCGTCACTGGCTGGAGAGCGTGTCGCTGCAGCGGACCATCGAGGGGGATCTCAACGTCTTCATGGTCGGGCTGATCAACGAGTTCAGCTGGAAGGATTGAGGGGCTCCACGACGAGATCGAAGCGCCCGTTGTCGAAGGGTCGCCCCGGGGCGGGCTGGGCGCGGACGAGGCGCTCGCGGAGGCCGCGCGCGGCCAGCTCGCGGGCGCGGAGGTGGCAGTAGGGGTTGTTGCCAGGTCGGCCGAGGAGGGCGTGGGCGGTGAAGGTGCAGCCGCCGAGGCAGACGTCCGCGAAGTCGCAGGTCTTGCAGTAGCCCCAGAGGTCGTCCCGGGTGCGCGCGCGGGCAAAGGCGAGGTGGGGGGCGTGGTCCCAGATCTCCTGGAGGGGCTGCTGGCGGAGGTTTCCGCCGACGTAGGCGTCGGTCTGGAGGGAGGGGCAGCCCTTGACGGCGCCGTCGGACTCGATGCCGAGGACGAAGCGTCCGGCCTGGCAGCCCATCCAGTGGTCGCGTCCGTCGGGGTGCTGCGAGCGGAGGAGGGCCTCCTCGGGGCCGAAGTAGCCGAGGTTGTTGCCGGGCATGAGGAGGATGCCGTCCTCGAAGGCGCGGCGCTTGAGTGCGTCCAGGCGGGGGAGGAGGTCGAGGAGATCGAAGGGCTGGAGGATGAAGCCCTCGTGGTCGGCGGCGCGGCCGAGGGGGGCGGTGAGCTGGACCTGCCAGGCGGTGATGTCGAAGGAGCGGAGGACCTCGTAGAGGGCCTCCAGGTCGTGGAGGTTGCGTCGGTTGACGTTGGTGTTGGCGGCGGCCGGGATGCCTGCGTCCCGGAGGTTGGTCAGGGCGCGGGTGGCGTCGCGGTAGCTGGTGGGGCTCTCGCGGATGGCGTTGTGGGCCTGGCTGAGGCCGTCCACGGAGATGGAGACGAGGGCGATGCCTGCCTCCTTGAGGTCGCGGCAGCGGGGCGGCTTGAGGCCGCGCCCCCCGGAGGTCATGAGGGGGCGGATGCCGGCCTCCCGAAGCGCCGCCACGATCTCCAGGAAGCCCGTGTAGAGGTAGGCTTCGCCGCCGATGAGGACGACGTCGCGGGTGCCCGCGGCCTGGAGCTGGGCGACGACCTGGAGGGCTTCGGGGAGGGTGAGCTCGTCGGGCCGGGCGCGCCCGGCCCGCGAGCCGCAGTGGCCGCAGGTGTGGTCGCAGGCGAGGGTCAGCTCCCAGACGACGTAGCGGGGGTGCCAGGGGTGGTCCTGGGGGTGGAGCCGCCGCGTGCTCTGCGCTGCGCGCGTCATCCGCCCTGGGCGATGCCGTCCACGCCGTCGCAGTTCTGATCCTGTCCGTCGCCCTCGACGTCCTCTGCGCCGGGGTGGACGTCGCGCTGGGTGTCATCGCAGTCGACGTCGGCGGTGGAGCAGTCGCCGTCTGTGTCCTCTTCGGAGGGCTCGCAGGCGGAGGAGGAGGGCGGGTTGGGTCCGCCGGGCGGCGGGGGCGGTGCGCCGTAGCAGGCCATCAGGGTCGTGGCGACGAGGCCGCCGCTGGCGAGGGCCAGGGCTGTGGTGAGGAGGGAGGAGCGGGCGGGCGGGGTGATCGCGCGGTGGCAGTGGGGGCAGGCGGCGCGGGGCTGTGGCGGCAAGAAGCCCTGGCAGTGGGGGCAGGGGGTGAGCATGGTTGTCTCCGCGTGTGAGGTCAAGGCACCACGAGGGTCGAGTGTAGCGCATCCCGCGCGGGATGCAAACCCGATGGCCGGGTCGTATTTTGTTTGAAACTTTTGATACGATGGTGTATCCACCCCTCTGGGGTGGCGACCCCGGAGCCATTCCCGCGTGAGCGCTGCGAGTATTCAGGATTGAGTTCCGATGGATACGAGGCTCACAACGTGTCTCGCGCGGTGTTCAGCCGCGCGGGGTTGTTCTGGAGGCGCCTGCCTGCGAGGGGTTATAACGAACAGCGGAGTTGTAACGTCGTTGGGGATCAGGCGCTGGAGAGGTGTCTTGCTGTGATCCCGGCAAGAGGCTTGCCGGGGGGTCGGGACCAAGAGGAGAAAGAGCGCGATGAGTGCTGAAGAGAAGAAGACCCCTGGAGCTTTTGAGGAGGTGCTGGCGTGGCTGACGGAGCAGGAGACCCGTCAGATCCTCGGCCCGTCCACCGTGCGGCAGTACGCGACGTCGGTGCGTCGTTACGCGGAGGCGCTGCGCGAGGGTGAGCCCACGACGGTGGAGTTTGTTCTGGAGCAGCTGGAGGAGCTCTCGGAGCGTCTGAAGACGGAGCGTGACTGGTCCGACAGCACGCTGATCTCGTACCGCTCGCGCGTGCAGAGCGCGCTGCGGGCGTACCTGGGTCAGGACGGTGTGGTGGCGGAGGTGGTGGCCAAGCCGAAGCCCTCGCGTCCTGTGCGGAAGCCGCGTGCGGAGGGTGAGGGTTCGGGGCCGCGCCGTCGTCGCGTCTCGCGGCGCGAGGAGGGGCCTGCGCCGGGCGCTGCGCGCACGGGCGTCTACAACCTGGGCCAGGGGCGGACGCTGCGCTTCGACCTGCCGGACTCGTGGTCGGTGGATGACGTGCGCAAGGCGGCCTGGTACCTGATGAGCTTCGCGGCGGACTTCAACCCCAGCCGCTCGCTGCGTGAGTCGCTCTTCCCTGACGGGGAGTGAGCCGCGCGCGCTTGAACGCGGAGGGCGTATGCGATGCATACGCCCTCCGTGTTTCTGGGTGCTGCGAAGGGTTCGCGCGTCGCCTCGTCCGGTGGTATGCTGTGTACGGGCTGATAGGCTCGAGGCGAGGCTCCTCCCGACCGACGGTGAGCGCGATGAAGTCAAGAGATGCGGCGTGGATACAGGCGGGCGCCTGGGTGATGGCAGCGGCTTGGCTCGCGTCCTGCGGAGGGGACGTGGCTGTGGAGGTGAGCGTCGGCTGTCGCCAGACCGCCGAGTGCGGCGCGGGCGAGGTGTGCGTGGAGGGGACGTGCCAGGACGCCTCTGGAGAGGAGCCCGGCGACGACACGCCCGACATCGGCGGCGACAACAGCGGCCGCGTGGACGGTGAGGGCGACGCGAACAGCAGCGCGTCGAACAACAGCAGCGCGAACAACAGCAGCGCGAACAACAGCGGGGTGCCGTGCGAGGGCGGCGGGACGCAGCGCCGCTTCTATCTGGACGTGGACGGCGACGGCTACGGGGTGGATGAGGACGTGCTGGAGGCGTGTGCGCCGGACGGCGCGTATCGCGCGGTGCGCGGCGGCGACTGCGACGACAGCGCGGCGGAGGTGTCGCCTGTCGAGGTCGAGGTGTGCGATGGGGTGGACAACACGTGCGATGGGGAGGTGGATGAGGGGTTGCTGAACGCGTGCGGCGGGTGCGCGGCGTTGGAGGCGCGCCCTGGGGAGGCGTGCGGTTGCGGCGGTGGCGGTGTGTGGGCGTGCGCAGGCGAGGACGCGCTGCGGTGTGAGGGGGGCGTCGGGAACGGGTGCGGGGGGTGCGGCGCGTTGGAGGAGACGCCTGGGGAGGCGTGCGGTGCGTGCGGTGTGGTGACGTGCTCGGGGACCGACACGACGGTGTGCGCGGAGCGCGGCGAGAACGCGTGCGGTGGGTGCAGCGCGCTGCCGGGTGAGCCTGGCGCGGCGTGCGGGGCGTGCGGCGCGGTGGTGTGCGACGGCGAGGAGGGGACGCGGTGCGATGATCCGGGGCGGAGCGCGTGCGGCGGGTGCGGGGCGCTGCCGGGTGAGCCTGGTGAGGCGTGCGGGACGTGCGGGGTGTGGGCGTGCGCGGGGGAGGGGGTGGTGTGTCAGGAGGGGGTGACCAACGCGTGCGGCGGGTGCGGTGCGCTGGAGCATGTGCTGGGGACCTCGTGCGGCGCGTGCGGGCTGGACGTGTATGGGTGCGGAGAGGACGGCCAGACGCGGTGCCTGGAGGTGGTGGGGTGCCCGGAGGGGTGGACGCGGGTGGAGGCGGGGAGCTTCGTGATGGGCTCGCCGTCGGGGGAGCCTGGGCGCGGCTTCGGGAACCAGGAGCGCCAGCACCCGGTGACGCTGACGCGCCCGCTGATGGTGATGGTGTCGGAGGTGCCGCAGTGGGCCTGGGAGGCGGTGATGGGTGGCAACCCCGCCGATCATCGCTGCGCGCTGTGCCCGGTGGAGTCGGTGACGTGGTGGGATGCGCTGCGCTTCGCGAACGCGCTCTCGGCGGTCTACGGGCTGGCGCCGTGCTATAGTATTGAAGATACAGGTGATTTTGTCGCAGGTCGCGTGGCGACGTGGTCGGGGCCGTCGTGTGATGGCTTCCGGCTGCCGAGCGAGGCGGAGTGGGAGTATGTGGCGCGCGCGGGGACGACGACGGCGTTCTACAGCGGCGCGTTGCAGCTGGAGAACGAGCTTGGGTGCGATCGGGATCGGAGCGGGAACCTGGCTCGGATCGGGTGGTACTGCCGCAACACGGACGAGACGCGGGAGGTGGCGTCGCGGGAGGCGAACGCGTGGGGGCTCTTTGATGTGAGCGGCAACGTGGGGGAGTGGGTGTGGGACGCGCGGTCGGACTACTCTGCCGAGGGTCAGACCGATCCCACCGGCGGGCTGCGGCTGGAGTGCAGCGACGTGCCCTTCGCGTGTCCGCGTGTGGTGCGGGGCGGGCACTGGGACGCCGATCCACAGGCGTGCCGCTCGGCGGCGCGGGCGGAGCGTCCGGCGTGGTCTGCGAGCGACGAGGTGGGGCTGCGGCTGGTGCGGTCGATCCCTGCGCCGGGGACGCCGCGATGAGGCGCTGGGGCGTGGCGCTGGGGTTTGCGGCGCTGGGGCTGGGCTGGGGGGCGCCCTCGGGTGAGGCGACGTTGATCTCGCACCCGTGTGCGGGGCGCTGGGAGGGCTGGGGTCGGCAGGAGGGGGACTCGCCCTGGTCGATTGAGATGGTGGTGACGCGGGGGGAGGGGGAGCGCTGCGGGACGATCGAGTATCCCTCGCTGGGGTGCGGGGGGTATCTGGCGCGCTGTCGGCTGCTGGAGGATGGCTGGGTGGAGTGGGAGGAGGTCTACACCCACAACCCCGGCACCTGCGCGCCTGCGGGGCGGATCGTCGGGCGCTGCACGCCTGCGGGGCAGATGCGGTGGATATGGACGGGGATCAGCCGGGTGGAGACACGCCTGCGGCGCGCAGCGAGCGAGGAGGAGGAGCGATGAAGGGCTGGCGGCGTGGCTGGGGTGTGGCGGTGTGGTGCGCGTTGCTGGCGGTGGGTTGCGGCGAGGACGCGGCGGAGGCGCCTGGCGCCGACGCAGGGGCGTCGGATGCGGGGGCGTCGGACGCGGAGGCCGCCGACGCAGGCGAGGACGCGGCGTCGGCGGAGGACGCGGCGTCGGCGGACGTGGAGGCCGCCGACGTGGCGGAGGACGCGTCGCCCGGGTGTGTGGAGGTGTGGGTGCGTGTAGACTCCAGCCAGGGTCCGGTGGAGCTTTTTGCGTGGGAGGCGAGCCGGAGCGACGCGACGGCGACCTCGGCGGGGGTGGCGGGGGGTGGGGCGTGCAGCCGTCCGGGGGTGATCCCGTGGACGACGGCGAGCTGGGATGAGGCGCAGGCGGCGTGTGTGGCGTCGGGGGCTCGGCTCTGCACGGGGGAGGCGTGGGATGAGGGGTGCTACGGTGCAGGCGAGGCGATCTATCCCTACGGGGGGGCGTACGATGCGGAGGCCTGCAACGTGTTGGAGTCGCCGGACGGGTGTTTGACGGGGCGCTGCCAGCTGGCGCCGACGGGGTCCTATGGATCGTGCGTGTCGGCGTCGGGGGCCTGGGACATGTCAGGGAACGCGGCGGAGTGGGTGGAGACGCCGCGGAGCTTCGGGGAGGAGGTGTATGAGGTGCGGGGCGGGGGGTACACCTCGGGGCCTGACGCGACGATCCGGTGTCGGAACGCGCACCGGTGGGAGGCGCGCGAGCATCGGGAGCCTGCGCTGGGCTTCCGGTGCTGTCGGTCGGCGCGCTGAGGGTTCAGCAGGAGCGTGTGAAGCAGCCGGTCTGGAGGGCGCTGCGGAGGTCGGTGACGATCTGGCGGCTGACCTGGGCGAGGGCCTCTTCGCGGGTCCTGGCGTTGCTGACCTCGATCTCGCGCCAGGCGAAGTTGTCCTCTTCGCCGCAGCCGGACCAGAGGGAGTAGCCGTAGCGTGAGGTCTGCGCGGAGCCCCAGAGGTCGACGTAGATGTGCTCGCCTTCGCAGACGAGGTGGTTCTGGGGGTCGGTGATGTCGTGGGAGTAGCGGACCTCGGAGGAGAGGCGCGGTGAGTCGAGCTGTTGAAGCTCCATGCTGACGGACTCGGCCACGACCTCGTAGAGGGCTGCGCTCTCGTGGTCGGGTGTGTGGAGGCCGACGTCCTTGAAGGAGATGCTGTGGAAGGGTGCGCCGTCGTGGACGTGGACGACGAAGGGGGAGTAGCTGGGGTGGGCCTGAGCGGGGGCGGGCGCGGGGGCGTTGGCCTGCGCGCTGGGGGGCTCGGCGCGGCAGGCGCTGAAGGTGATGGCCGCGAGGAGGAGCGTGAGGAGGTGGAGGGAGCGTCGCATGGTCACCTTGGGGTGTGAGGTCGGGGTGGCCCAACAGAGAGGAGTGTGGCGAAGGGGGCGCCTCGTTACAAGTCTTTCTTGCGGTGGGGGGGTGGGGGTTGCCAAGCGGGCAGGAACCAGGCTTGATGTGGCGCCGCGGCGCGAGGAAGGCGCTGCGGAGAGCAGCTGCGGAGGACGTCCTTGGGATCGAAGATGTTGGGAGAGGTGCGCCGCGAGGTGCTGGAGAACGGTCTGGCGGTGTTGGTGGCGTCGCTGCCGCACCTGCATCGCGCGCATGTGGCGTGCATGTTCAACGTGGGGAGCCGCTACGAGGCGGAGGAGCTGAACGGGATCAGCCACTTCCTGGAGCACATGATGTTCCGGGGGACGCGTCGCTACCCGAGCTTGACGGCGATCTCGGCGGCGTTTGAGGATCTGGGCGGGACGCTGGACGGGGGGACGACGCGCGAGCACACGATGTACGACACCTACCTGCCGCCGGATCAGCTCCTGCCGGGGGTGGCGCTCCTGGGTGAGGTGATGTGTGAGCCGCGGATGGTGGGTGTGGTGAAGGAGCGCGCGGTCATCCATCAGGAGATGCTGGACGACGTGAACGACAGCGGGAAGCTGATCGACCTGGACACGGTGTCGCATCGGATGGCGTATGGGGAGCACCCGCTGGGCTACAGCATCATCGGGACGGAGGCGTCGCTGAAGCGGATCAACGCGGGCGCGCTGCGCGCGCACTACGAGCGCTTCTACTGCGGGACGAACGGCGTGCTGACGATCGCGGGGCGTGTGGGCTCGGTGGAGGCGACGCTGGAGGCGGCGGCGGCGGCGTTCGGCGGGCTGTCGCGGGGGAGCCGTGTGGTGGGGGACGCGGCGCCGGAGCCGGAGGTGCCGGGTCCGCTGCGGCTGGAGGTGACGCGCTCGCGGGGTGCGTCGCTGACGGACGTGGTGTTTGTGGTGCGGGGGCTCTCGGAGACAGACCCGCGCTTCGCGGCGCTGGAGACGCTGGTGCGGATCATGGATGACGGGTTGAGCACCCGGCTGCCGCGTCGTCTGACGGACGAGCTTGGGCTGGCCTATGATGTATCTGGATATATCAATGTGTATCAAGATACATCGCTCTGGATCATCCAGGCGAGCGTGTCCCACACGAAGCTGGTGCGTGTGGTGGAGGCGCTCTGCGATCTGCTGGAGGCGCTGCGGGTCGAGGACGTGGAGGAGGGCGAGGTGGTGCGTGCGCGGAGCCGCGCGCGGTGGGAGATGGAGGCGCTGCTGGACTCGCCGCGCTCGGTGTCGGGGTGGGTGTCTACGAGCGAGCTCTACGCGCGCCCCTTCGATGCGGAGGCGCGTGTGGCGGCGCTGATGGAGGTGGAGGCCGCCGGGTTGAAGGAGGCGGCGCGGGCGGTGCTCCAGCCGGGTCGTGTGAGCGTGGCGCTGGTGGGTCAGGTGGGGCGCAAGACCGAGGAGCAGATCCAGGCGCGGCTGGAGCGCTTCAACCAGGCGTTGGGGCAGGGTTAGGAGGGTGTTCGATGCGGGGTCAGACGCTGGAGCGGCTGCGGGAGGTGCTCTACGAGCCGCCGTCGGCGGCGGTGTGGGACGCGGTGGTGGAGGCGCTGGAGCGCGAGGCGGAGCCTGTGATGCAGGCGCTGGCGGTGGACTACGCGCGGTCGGTGCTGGACGCGGGCTGGCCGGAGCGGCTGCGCTGCGCGCCGCGTCGGTGGTGGCTGGCGCTGCTGGCGTCGCAGGAGGTGCCGGGGTGGGCGCTGGTGCGGACGTTGGAGGTGGAGGGGAGCGCGCCTCAGGCGTCGCTCCTCCGGAGCGGGCATGTGTCCCGGATCGCGGCGCTGCGGCTGGGTGAGGCGCCGCTCTCGGTCGGCGCCATCGCGCAGCTTCAGGGCAGCGCGCCGCTGGGGCAGGTGCGGACGCTGGAGATCGCGGGGGCGCGCTGGCTGGGCGTGCGGGAGGTGCGTGCGCTGGACGGGCTGCCCTGGAGCGCGCTGGAGGTGCTGCGCTTGAGCGGCGCCCCGGTGGGCGTGCCGGTGATGCAGGCGCTCTGCGGCGGCGCGTGGGCGCGTGGCGGCGCAGGTCGCCCCGCGCTGGTGTCTCTGGAGCTGGCTGACGCGCCGCTGGCGCCGGAGGCGCTGGAGGTGCTCTGGGGGAACCTTCTGGGGGGGAGGCACCTGAGCCTGTCGGGGGTGTCGCTGGATGAGCGGGGGGCGCGGGTGCTCTGCGGGAGCGGCGGCCCGCCGACGATGGTGTCGCTGGATCTCTCGGGGAACGCGCTGGGTGGGGCGCTGGGGCGGCTGGGTGAGGCGCCCTTCATGCGGCGGCTGGAGTCGCTGGAGGTGCGCTCCAGCGGGCTCTTCTGGCGGGATCTGCGCGGCTTCGCGCGGAAGCTGGAGGCGCCCTGTCTGGAGCGCCTGGTGCTGGATGGGAACTTCCTGGAGGAGGAGGGGGCGGTGCAGCTGGCGGCCTGCGAGGGGATGCGGGCGCTGCGGGTGCTCTCGCTGGTGGACACGCGTCTGGGGGACGCGGGTGCGGCGGCGCTGGCAGCGGCGCCCTGGCTGCGCCGCGTGGAGGTGCTGGATGTCTCGGAGAACCCGCTGGGGGAGGCGGGGCTGGAGGCGCTGCGGAGGGGGATGGGGCCGGAGGCGCAGCTGGTGTTTCGCAGCCGCAAGGTGCGCTATCTGGACCCGTAGAGGGTGGGCCGGGGGGCCGTGACCCTCGAACCCCCTTGAGAGCCGCCTCCTTGTGGTGGACGGTCGGGTGGCGCTTGGGGGTTACTCCCAGGTGGAGTAGTAGCGGGTCTGGGCCTCGTACTGGTGTCCAGCGGGGACGGGGTTCTGGGGGAACTCGACGCCGTCGGCCTGCATGATGACCAGGGCGAGGGCGTGCTTGCAGGGTCGCTTGCGGCTTGGGCAGCTGCACTCGAGGGCGCGGGACTGGGTGTTGACGTAGACGTAGTAGTCGTCGCCGCTGCTGCCCTTGGCGCTGCCCCAGAGGACGTTGCTCTCCTGTCCGAAGGCGGACCAGCTGGCGGCGTTGGCGAGTTTTTTGGCGGTGGCGAAGGCCTTGCGGTCGGGGGCGAGGTCTTTGATGTCGTCGTGGGGGATGAGGGCGGTCATGGTGTGGGCTCCTGGGTGATGGGGTGGGCGGAGGTGTCAGCTGCGCTTGCCGAGCTGACGGAGGTAGGAGGAGAGGGAGTAGCTGGCGCGCCAGTGTCCGTCGGACCAGGTGGGTCCCCAGCGCTCGGTGTAGTAGAGGGCGGGGTCGTTGCTGGTGTCGAGGAGGTTGAGGGTGGCGAAGTTGCCGATGCTGCCGTCACCGAAGACGTGGGCGAGGTGCCGGTTGGGGCCGTATTTGACGACGTAGATGGGCTCTTCGCTGGAGAAGTAGAAGGTGTGGCTGGACTCGTAGCTGTCCCAGACGGTGTAGAGGGTGTAGGGGGGCGGCGTGAGCCCGTAGAGGAGGGCCCACATGGTGCGTGAGAGGCGGGCCTTGTCGTCGTCTGGGGTGCGCTCTCCCCACAGGAAGGGTCGGTCGGGGAGGGGGACGTCGCGCGGGATGTCCTTGAAGGCGAGCTTTGGCTTGAAGCCGAGGCGCTGGAGGACGATGCGGAGGGAGGGGGAGAAGGGGTGGTCCTCCCAGGCGCTCTCGCGGATGGGGACGTCGAGGTCTTCGAGGTAGGAGCGGGCGGCGCTGCGGACCTCTTCGCTGGGGTGGTCGAGGGCGGGCTGGAGGGCGTTGGCGAGCTCTTCGTCGGGGAGGAGCCTGCCGAGGGCGTGGACGGCGGCGCGGGCGGAGTCGGTGAGGTCGTAGGGGAGCTTCTGGGCGATGAGCTCTGCGAACTCCTGGGCGGCGGCGCCGTAGTAGCGCGCCAGCTCGAGGCCGACGAGGCGCTCGGGGGGTGAGGAGGAGTTGATGAGGGAGCGCAGCTCGCGCTTGACGCGCTCGAAGGGGAAGCGTCGGAGGGCGTGCCGGGCGTCGGGGAGGTAGGAGAGGTCTGCGACGGGCTCGACGAGGTCGAGGGTGGGTCGCTGGATCTGGGCGGTGATGGCGAGGCCGAGCTTCTGCCAGGTCTCCTTGTCGTGGGTGAGGAGGGCGAGGAGCTCGGCTTCAAAGTCGGCGGTCTGGACGTGCGGGGCGATGGCGAGGAGGAGGTCGGCGGCGGCGCGCCAGGGCTTGGAGAAGGGCTTGGCGCGGTCGAAGACCTCGCGGGCGAGGGGGGCGGCGTCGGCCTCCCAGCGGGCGGCGGCGGCGGGCGCGTCGGGCTCGGCCTTGAGGAGCGCGTTGAGGAGCGCGTCGCGGTAGGGGTCGAGGTCGCCGCCGATCTGGGCGAGGGCCTGGAGGGCGGCCTTGCGGAGCGCAGGGGCCTTGTCGGTGAGGGCGCGGAGGAGGGCGTCGGCGGCCTCCTGTGCGGCGACGGGGCCGAAGGCGGCGAGGGCGTTGAGGGCGCGCTCGCGGTCCGGGGCGGCGGTGTGGGGGTCGTCGAGGAGCGCGGCGAGGGCGGCTGCGGCGGGCGCGCCGAGGGGGAGGAGGGCGTCGAGGTCGCCCTTGGGGCCGATGGCGGCTTTGAGGAGGTTGAGGTCGTGGAGGTTGTTGAGGAGGTCGGCGGTGGTAGGTGGCATGGTGTCAACCGTGTCGCGGGCGTCAGCGCGCCGTTCAGCGGGGTTCACCATAGTCTGCGGCTTGCGGTGAGGCAAGAAGCGCCATGGGCGCCGCGAGGAGGCTCGCGGCGCCTATGTGGGTGTATGTGTGTCTATGTGGTTTGGCTCAGGTCAGGGGACGCCGCCGAGGGTGGAGAGATCGACGAGGGTGGAGGCCTGGGCGGCGTCGGAGCGTCCGCCGAGGATGTAGAGGGCGCCGTTGAAGGTGGCGTAGCCGCCGAGGTAGCGGCTGCGGAGGTTGGACTGGCCGAGGGAGTTCCAGTTGTCGAGGTCGCCCTGGGCGTTGTTGATGGCGGAGGAGGCGCCGGAGGCGGAGGGGCCGCTGTTCTGCCCGCCGACGGCGACGAGGGCGTTGTTGGCGATGGCGCAGGCGTAGCCTGAGCGGAAGGGGGTGATGGTGCCTGTGTTGGTGAAGGCGCCGAGGTCGCCGCCGGGGAGGACCGCGGCGCGCTCGACGCTGCTGCGGTTGGTGTTGCCGTCGCGTCCGGAGAGGACGTAGAGGAGGACGCTCTGGGGCGCGAGGAGGTCGGCGTTGGCGGGGGTGGCGGTGAGGGCGCCCAGCTCGGCGCGGGGCGCGGGGAGCGTGGCGGCGGTGTTGACCGGGGTGATGGTCTGGTCGCGGGGGCCGTTGCGATCGATGGCGAAGATCTCGATGGAGCTGAGAGCGCCGGCCTCGCCTTGTCCGCCGAGGGCGTAGAGGTAGGCGCGGTCGGGGTTCATGGGGTCCGGTGCGAGGGCGACGCCGTGGTTGAAGCGGGGGGTGTCGAGGGTGGCGACGGTGTGCCAGGCGCCGAGGGCGCCGATGGGGAGCGGGGTGACGCCGGCCTGGGTGGGCGTGGCGCCGTCGTCGGTGAAGGAGGTCTGGTCGGCGGGCAGCTCCGCGATCAGCTCCTCCTGACCGAAGGGGAGGTTGGCGAGGGGGCTGCGGTAGATGCGCCAGGTGTCCACGCCCTCGAAGTCGGCCCAGGAGAGGGTGACGTGGACGCGCTGGGCGAGGGTGGGGACGAAGAGGGGCTGGGGCTCGCTGGGGAGGGTCTCGCCGCCGGGGTTGGCGGGGTGGTCGGCGCGGAGGACGGCGGCGACGCGGTAGATGTAGACGCCGGTGTCGAGGCCCGCGTCGTCGCTGAACTCGAAGTCCACGTTGTTGATGACGGGGACGTTGAGGGGATCGAGGACGAGGGCGCGGAGGAGGTCGGCGGTGGGTCCGGCGCCGTCATGGCCGCCGGGGAGGTAGATGAAGTCGTCGAGGCGCGCGGCCTGGACGAGGGTGCGGGGCGCGGGGAGGAGCTGCCGTGCGGGTCGCCAGGCGCCAGGGGTGCCGAAGCGGTCGAGGGGGGCCAGCTCGGCGGTGTCGAGCGCGCCCGCGGGGGCGCCGCTGTCTCCGCCGAAGGCGTAGAGGAAGCGCGCGGTGCGCGAGGGGGTGGCGGCGGTGACCGCCGGGGCGCGCCGGGGTGTGCCGAGGGCGTTTCCGGGGCGGAAGGAGACGAAGTTGCCCGCGGGGTTGGTGACGGTGACGGGGCTGTACTCTTCGAAGGTGCCGTCGTCGTTGGTGACGCGGAGGGCGCAGGTGGAGAGGTGGGCGAGGGGTGAGGTGTTGACGGTGAGGGTGAGCTGTTGGGCTGAGGTGACGGCGGTGTTGATGGGGGGTGAGGCGATGGGGTTGCCGGAGGAGTCGATGCACTCGGCGGTGGTGACGGCTCCGGCGCGGAAGTTGTCACCGAGGACGGTGACGCTGAGGGCGTTGAGGCCGGTCTCCCAGGAGCCCGGGGCGACGCTCTGGACGGTGGGCGGCGGGTCCTGGGTGACCTGGAAGGCGTCTTCGAGGACGCCGACGGTGCCGTCGGGGTTGACGACGATGACGTCGTAGGGTCCGGGGAGGAGGCCGCTGGCGACGACGCCGTTCAGCTCGGCGTCGCTGATGAGGGTGGTGGCGCGCAGCTCGACGGCGATGTCGTCTTCGTCGGGGTTCGCGGGGTTGATGTAGGTGCGTGGGGTGGGGTCGAAGCCGGTGAGGCCGTTGGGGGGTGGGGTGTCGCCGGTGATGACGACGGGGGTGTTGCTCTGGGTCCAGCCGAAGGGGGGTGTGACCTGGGCGACGGAGACGGTGAGGTCGTCGGTGACGCGGAGGAGGTCTTCGGTGGTGCCTGCGCAGTCGACCTCGTCGATGAGGGTGACGTCGTAGGCGCCGGGGGGGAGGTCGCTGGGGACGACGGCCTGGAGGCGGTTGGGCGTGGCGGGGTCGAAGTTGAAGGCGAGGTCGATGGGGTTGCCGTCGTCTCCGGTGAGGAGGACCTGCTGGACGCTGCCGCCGAAGAGGTTGCCGAGGAAGACGGTGGCGCGGATGCTGATGCCGCTCCAGGTGACGGGCGGATCGACGAAGAAGACGACGGGGCCGTCGGTGATGCGGAGCTCGGTGTCGAAGGTGTCGGCGCAGCCGGTGGGGTTGGTGGCGTCGAGGGGTCCGGCCCAGGTGGCGGTGGCGTGCTGGGGGTCGGAGACGGTGACGGTCTCGGCGGGGGTGCCGTCGAGGGTGACGGTCATGCCCTCCGCGAAGTGGTCCCCGGTGAGGTCGAGCATGCCGCCGGTGGAGCAGATCTTGAGGGGTTGGACGTCGTCGATGCGGGGTGGCTCCTCGATGGGGAGGGTGAGGGTGGCCTCGGCGCAGTCGGCGGGCGCGGGGTTGACGAGGTGGAGGACGACGTCGGCGTCGCGCTGGTCGGGTGGGATGGTGGTGCGGAGCCCTGCGCAGGCCTGGACGTTATCGAGCCCGGTGACGGTCTGGCAGTCGAGGAGGTCGGTGATGGTGAGGGGTGTGTTGTCGTTGAGGGTGAGGGTGGGGAGGTTGTCGTCGATGGCGTAGAAGCCCTGGCCGCGGAGGGTGAGCTCGCCGTCGAACTGGCCTCGGCAGACGACGGGGGGCTCGGGGGAGGTGATGACGGGCGCGCCAGCGACGACGACCTGGAGTGCGCCCGGGTCGGGGTTGGTGCAGGCGGCGGGTTCGGGGTTCTGGACGAGGACATCCCAGGTGTTGACCTCGACGCCGCCAGCGGGGATCTCGACGGTGATGGAGGTGCAGGCCATGGCGTCGGGGAGGTCCGCGAGGGGTTCGCAGCCCTGGGCGTCGGTGGCGTTGAAGGTGGTGTCCCCGAGGGTGAGGGTGGGGAGGTCGCCGCCGAGGTCGAGGAGGTGTTGTCCGGTGAGGGTGAGGGTGGTGGCGCCGCCGGCGGTGCAGAAGAGCTGGGGCTCGACGGCGGAGACGGTGGGCGCGGGGACGACGGCGAGGGTGACGTCCTGGGTGGTGGTGCAGGCGGCGGGGTCGGGGTTGACGACGGAGACGGTGAGGTCGCCGCGGCTGGGGAAGGTGGCCTCGGGGAGCGCGACCTGGAGGGTGGTGCAGGTCTGGGTGGCGGCGGCGGGTCCTTCGACAGGGGTGCAGTTCGAGGGCGCGCCGGGGAAGGGCTGCCCTTCGACGAGGACGGTGGGCGCGGCGCCGTCTACAGTGAGGAATCCGCTGCCTTGAAGGTTGATGATTGTCTCTCCCTGCGCGTTGCATACCGGCTGAGGTGCGACCTCTGTGAGGGTCGGCGGCGGGACAACGGTGAGGGTGAGGTCCTGGGTGGAGGTGCAGCCAGCGGGGAGGGGGTTCTCGACGGAGACGTCGAGGCGGCCCGGGGTGAGGGAGCCGGCGGGGATGGAGAAGGTGAGGGCGTCGCAGACCTCGGCGGTCTGGTGGACGGGTCCGTCGAGGGGTGTGCAGCCTTCGAGGAGGTCAGCGGCGAAGGTCTGTCCGTCGATGGTGACGGTGGGGAGTCGCGTCTGGTCGCCTTCGGTGATGCGGAGGAGGTGCTGTCCGGTGAGGCGCATGGTGTCGTAGTCGAGCTGCTCGGCGCAGATGGGCTCGGGGAGGAGGGTGAGGGCCTCGGGGGGTGGGACGACGAAGAGGCGGACCTGGTCTTCGTCGGGGAGGCTGGCGCAGGCGGCGGGCGGGTTGTTGGTGACGACGGCGTCGTAGGCGCCTTCGGGGAGGGCGTCCTGGGGGAGGGTGGCGGAGGCCTGTGTGCAGACCTGCGCGCCGCCGAAGACGGGGGCGAGGTCGCGGCAGCCCTGAGGGTCGGTGAGGGTGAGGGAGAGGTCCCCAAGGGTGAGGGAGGGGGTCATCCCGGCCTGGACGAGGAGGTGATCGCCGGTGAGGGTGACGGCGCGCTCGCCTTGTTGGACGCAGACGAGGTCGTCGCGGACGGCGGCGACGGAGGGTCTGGGGAGGATGCCGAGGGCGCCGGGGGCGGTGGTGGCGGCGCCGTTGGGGTTGTTGACGCGGAGGTCGTAGACGCCGGGTGGCAAGGCGAGGTCGGGCGAGATGCGGAGGAGGAGTCGCCCTGGTGCGAGCCAGCGGAGCTGGGTGGCGTCGTCCTGGGTGGCGCGGAGGGTGACCTCGGCGGTGACGGCGTCGGTGTCACCTTCGATGGAGGCGGCGCGGGTGAGGGTGACGGAGGGGAGGAGGAGGGAGGGCTCGCGGTCGGGGTGGAGGGCATCGACGACGAGGGGGCTGAAGTTGACGCCCTGGACCTCGACCCAGGTGTCTGCCTGCTCGTTGCAGGCGAAGCCGGGGGAGGCGGGCGGGTTCTCGGAGCCGGGTTCTCCGGAGATGGAGGGCTTGGGGCCTTCAAGCTCGGCGGCGCAGGCGGCGAGGAGGAGGAGGGGGAGGAGGGCGGCGGCGCGTCGGAGGCGTCGGGGTGTGTGTGTCGCGTGGTGCATGGTGGGCCTCGGGTGTTGGCGTCGGTGTAGGCGTGGGATCAGAAGTGCAGGCGGTAGCCGAGATCGAGGGCGAGGGCGCCTGTGTTGGCGTCGCCGGTGATCTTCTGGTCGAGGCCGCTCCAGGAGAGTTCAAGCGCGGCGAAGGCGGTGCCGGGGCCGAGCTGGAGGTCGAGTCCGCCGCCGAAGACGGCGCCGAGGTTGGTGTCTCGCTCCTGGTGTTGTCCGAAGCTTTGTCCGTCGCTCTGTGCGTCGAGGGTGGTCTGGAGGAGGAAGAGGCGAGGTCCTGCGTTGAGGTAGGCGCTGAGGGTGTCTCCGAGGGGCATGAAGCGCCAGAGTGCGGTGAGCTCGAAGATGAGGAGCTGCTCCTGGAGCTCCCAGGCGTAGGTGCCGCCGCCCTCCCCGAGGCTGGCGTGTGTGCCGTCGCCTTCGGCGCCGGGTGCGGTGTAGAGGACGTCGAGGGCGAGGCCGAGGGGTCGTGTGAAGGGTCCGAGGTCGAAGGGGAGGATGTAGCCGGCTTCGACGCCGAAGAGGGGCGCGGGGTTGAGCTCTCCGAAGAGGCTTGGGACGAGGAAGCCGACGTGTCCGCCGACGTAGGCGCTGGCGAGGCGGAGGTCGGGCTGGGGTTCGGGCTGGGGTTGGGGTTCGGGTGTGGCGTCGCGTGCTTCTTTGCGTTGTTGGACGTTGGCGAGGTGTTCTTCGCCTTGTTTGCGGAGGTCTTCGGGGAGTGTGGGTTCGTTGAGGGCGAGGAGGAAGCCTGTCTCGGCGTCGTCGAGGTTGCCGAGTTCTTGATGACAGCGGGCGATGTTATAGAGGATGACGGGGTCGGGTTCTTGTTTGTAGAGCGCGTCGAGGAGGTTGAGGGCGTCTTGATAGCGTTGTGCTTTGAAGTGTTCGACGGCTTGTGCGAAGGCCGCGTCGGGGTCGAGGGGTGCGGCCTTGAGGGTGGGCGGGGTGTCCTGCGCGGCGGCGAGGGTTGGGATGAGGAGGGTGAGCGCGGCGGCGAGGAGCGCCGCGCCGCGCCGCGGTGGTGTATTCTGTTGTTGTGGCATGGCTTCCAGGTCTCCTCGCTCCGGGTTCAGATGGAGGCATGACGGCCCTGTCTTGACCGATGTCTGCCAGACTACACCCATCAGCCTCCGTATACAAGCCCCGTGTGTTTACGCGCAGCCCGGGTTGATGTATGTAATGAAGCGGGCGTGTTGACATGGCGCGCAGAGGAGGTGAGGGATGAGCTTTCGGATGCCACAGCCTGGCGACGTGTTTGAGGAGCGCTACACTCTGGAGGATCGCCTGGGAGCCGGCTCCTATGCGGCGGTCTACCTGGCGCGCCAGAACACCGTGGGGCGCTCGGTGGCGATCAAGGTGCTCCTCCCGCTTCAGGAGCAGCTGGACGGTGTGACGTTGAAGCGCTTCCAGCAGGAGGCGCAGCTCCTGGGCGAGCTTCGCCACCCCAACACCCTGATATTGCATGATTTTGGCTGGACCGGGGAGGGGCATCCCTACCTGGTGACGGAGCATGTGCCGGGGGAGACGCTCAAGACGATCATCGAGCAGGGGCCGGTGCCGATGCGCCGGGCGGTGAAGATCCTGCGCCAGATCATGGGGAGCCTCCAGGAGGCGCACGCGATGGGGGTGATCCACCGGGATATCAAGCCCGCGAACATCATGCTCTTTGATCGTCGCGACACGCCGGACGTGGTGAAGGTGCTGGACTTTGGCATCGCCAAGTTTGTGAACTCGGTGATCGGGGAGGACGAGGGTTTTGCGCAGAACCTGACGGCGCGGGATCGGCTGATGGGGACGCCGCGCTACATGGCGCCGGAGCAGCTGCGGAAGGAGGAGCTGTCGGCCTCGACGGACATCTACGCGCTGGGGCTGGTCTTCTACGAGATGCTGGCGGGGACTCCGGCGGTGGAGGGGACGACGAGCGCGGTGGTGGTCGCCAAGCAGCTCAGCCCCGATCCCGCGGTCCGACCCGGCGATTCGAAGGTGCCCGCCGAGCTGCGGGCGTTCATGGCGCGCTGCGTCGCCAAGGAGCCCTCGGCGCGCTTCTCCAGCATGGCCGAGGCGCTGGAGGCGCTGGAGAGCGCGGGGCTGGAGGTGTCGCCCGGCCCGGTGGGCCTGGCGCTGCCCGAGCTGGCCTGGGACAGCGCGGCGTGGCCTGATGTGGATGTGGAGCTGGACGGGAGCCTGCGGGAGAAGGCGCCTGCGGTGGAGGCTGCTGCTGCGGCGCCCTCGGCGGAGGCGCCAGCGGCGGAGGCGCCAGCGGCGCCCGCCGCGCCTGTCTCCGAGCCGCCGCGCGGCGACGGGCCGCAGGGGGCAGGCTTCGCGACGGGCGACAACCGTTGGTTCGGGGCCGAGCTGAACGACTCGGTGGAGCCGAAGGCGCCGCGCGGCGTGCCGGTCTGGGCCTACGCCGCCGGGGCCCTGGCGGCGCTGGGCGGGCTGGTGGCGCTCCTGTTGATCTTCTCGCAAGGGGCGGGCAACACGGCGTCCGGTGGTGAGGCGGCAGGGAGCGCGCCGGCGTCCAGCGCGGCGGCGCCCGCCAGCGCCGCCGAGGCGGCGCCCGCCAGCGCGGCGGCGGCGCCCGCCAGCGCGGCGCCGTTGGAAGGCGCGGAGGTTTTGGGTTCGGCGGCGGCGCCTGAGTCAGCGGCGGCGCCTGCGTCGGCGGCGGCGCCTGAGTCGGCTGCGCCGCCTGCGTCGGCGGTCGCCCGGCGGGCGCAGCCGCGCCGGGCGCCGCCTGCGTCGGCGGAGCCGCCTGCGAGCGTGCCTGTGCGGCGGAGCCGATTTACGGGTTTTTGAGTTTTTTCAGGGGGTTGCCTTCGCTGGTCCGGGGTCCGTGACCCCGGGCCCCAGCGCGCGGCCTGGGCGCTGGATGAGGGCGGCGAGGCGCGCGGCGGGCCCTGTGGGCGGGTGCTCGCGTCGGTGGAGGAGGTGGTAGTCGCGGCGTCCGAGGGCGGGGACGGGGCGGGCGACGCAGCCGGGTGGTGGCGGGCAGAGGTCATTGACCAAGGCGAGGCCGACGCCGAGGGCCGCGAAGCGGAGCATGGTCTCCCAGCCGGAGGCCTCGACGGCGACGTGCCAGGGGACGTCGGCGTCGCGGAGGGCGCGGGCGATGTGCTCGCGGTGGGGCCGCCCGAGGGGCGGGACGATGAGGGGCTGGTCGCGGAGGTCGTCCAGGGCGATCACGTCCCGCGCGGCGAGGGGGTGGTCACAGGGCAGGACGAGGTGCTGTCCGGCGGAGGCGAGGTGTGTCCTGGCGAGATCGGGTGCGGCGCCGTCGCGCAGCGAGGTGACGGCGAGGTGGGCGCTCCCGTCGCGGAGCGCGCGGAGTGCGGCGTCGGCGTCGGCGGTGAGGAGGCGGAGGGGGGCGGGGCGCTCCTGGGCGAAGGCGGCCAGAGCCTGGGGGAGGAGGTAGAGCAAGGCGCCCTCGCCTGAGGCGAGGACGACGGGCAGCGTGGGGTCGCGCCCGTGGATGCGGTCGAGGAGGCGGTCGGCGGCGCCCTGGGTGTCTCGGGCGAAGGCGAGGACCTGGGCGCCGGCTTCGGTGAGGAGGAGGCGTCGTCCCTGGCGGGTGTAGAGGGGTGCGCCGACCTGCTCGCTGAGGCGCTGGAGTCGTGCGTGGAGGGCGGGCTGGGAGAGGTGGAGGGCGCGCGCGGCGTGGGTGAGGTTGAGGTGGTCCGCGAAGGTGATGAAGGCGGTGAGGGCGTCGTGGTCCAGCATGGGCTCAGCTATCGAAGGCGTGGATAGTCTATCGAGAGAGACAAGTTCCCCTGGAGAGTTGGCGGCCTTATCTTGCAGGTGTCAAGGGTCGCCGCAGGTGGCGGCTTGGTTGCAGGCGAGGTGAGGTGATGGATCCGGAGCGTCTGAAGAAGGTGAGCCACAAGCTCTCGTGGCTGCTGCGGCACGGCGCCGCCGAGGCGGGGTTGACGATGGACGCGGCGGGGTGGGCGCCGGTGGAGGAGGTGCTGCGGCGGCTGCGGCTCAGCCGGGGCGAGCTGGACGCGGCGGTGGCGGGGAACAACAAGTCGCGCTACGAGGTGGCGGGGGAGCGGGTGCGGGCGTCGCAGGGGCACTCGCTGGGTGCAGGGATGCCGGTGACGCAGGAGGCGCTGGAGGCGAGCTGGTCGCGCTACGCAGGCGACGACCTGATCTGGCACGGGACGCGGGCGGCGGTGGTGCCTGAGATCGCCGCGTCGGGCATCCTGCGCGGGGGCCGCAGCCACGTCCACCTGGCGGACGGGCTGTCGAGCCGCGTGGGGAAGCGGGCGTCGGTGGAGGTGATGCTGGGGGTGTCGGCGTCGCGGCTGCGGGCCGCCGGTGAGGAGGTGTGGGTGAGCCCCAACGGCGTCGTGCTGGCGCGCCACGTGCCGCCGGGGTGCGTGGTCGCCCTGGAGGCGATGACGCGGCGCTCCCGGGGTGAGGAGGCGTCGCTGCGGGCGTCGTTGGGGCTGGCGGCGGGGCGCTAGTCGCGCGCCGCGTCCCGCTGGGCTTTTTTGAGCTTGCGGGCGGCGTCGGGTCCAAGCTCGACGCAGGTCGCATACTCCGCCTCATCAAAGGAGTAGTCGGCGTATCTGGGCTTGCGCAGGCTGCGCTTCGCGCAGAGATCGTGGAAGCGGTCGATGAGGCCGAGGCACGCCTGGGGGGCGTCGAGGCGCTGGCAGCGCGCCTCGGCCTGGAGTCGTGCAGGCGCGGCGAAGTCGTGTCGGACGCACGCCTGCCGCGTCATGACGAAGGTGAACAGGCCGAGCACGAGGCCGCCTGGGAGGAAGATGCGCAGGAGGTCCCGGCGGTTGAGGTCGAGCATGTCCTCTCCTGCGGGTCAGAGGAGGCGCTTGATCCAGCGGAGCTTGGCCTCGGAGTAGGGGGGGTAGATGAGGTCGACGTCGAGGGTGAAGGGCTTGCGGAGGACGGACTTGCGGTGGGTGAAGGTGTCGAAGGTCTTCTGGCCGTGGTAGGCGCCCATGCCGCTCTCTCCGACGCCGCCGAAGGGCAGCTCGGGGACGGAGAGGTGGAGCCAGGCGTGGTTGACGGTGACGCCGCCGGAGGAGGTGCGTGTGAGGAGCTGCTCCTGGTTGGCGGTGTTGCCGGAGAAGATGTAGAGGGCGAGGGGCTTGGGGCGGGCGTTGATGAAGCGG
>CAUJGC010000197.1 GCA_963169075.1 Myxococcota bacterium | reverse complement strand
CTCCGGCGATGCAGGGGCCGACGACGGCGCCGGGGTGGACGTCATCGCGCTGGAGGAGGCGCTGGAGGGCCTGGGGGAGGATCTGGAGGCGGCCGTCGGGGTCGATGGCGAGGCCGTTGGTGATCATGAGGAGGGGGAGGGTGGGGGAGGCGTGGGGGAGGAGGCGCTGGGCGGCCCAGGGGATGCCGGCGGAGGAGACGCCGAGGATGACGGCGTCCACGCCCTGCATGGCCTCGTCGAGGCGGGTGTGGTGGAGGGGGGTGACGCCAGGGGGGAGGGTGTGGCGGAGGGTGGGGTGGGGGAGGCCCTCTAGGAGGGCGTCGATGATGGCGTCATCGAGGGGTGAGCCGACGAGGCGGACGGTGTGTTGGTTGTCGAGGAGGGGTGGGGTGAGGGCGCTGGCCATCATGCCGGCGCCGAGGATGGCGAGGGTGGCCATGTGTGCTCAGGTGTGGTGATGTGGGTTGGTGTGGTGATTGGCGAGGTGCTCGATCCAGGCGCGGTGGAGTGGGGGGAGGGCGTCCCAGGGGGCGAGGTCGGGGCGTCGGTGGAGGAGGGCGCGGGCGGTGTCGAGGAGGGGGGTGAGGGCGGCGTGTTCGGCGTGGGCGCGGGCCTCGTCGGCGTCGCGGAGGAGGTCTTCGGGGGCCGCGGCGGCGTAGGCGTCGGGGTGGAGGAGGGCGATGAGGGCGAGGGCGGCGAGGGCGAAGATCTGGCCCGGGGGGTCGCGGAGGGTGGCGGCGAGGTGCGCGGATCGGGCGAGGAGGCGGGCGGCGTGGTGGGTGTGGTCCTGCCAGGAGGCGATCATGGCGAGGAGGTTGAGGCAGGGGACCAGATCCGCCTCGTGGGGTCGGGTTTCGAGCCAGGAGCGTGCGGACTCGAGGTGTCGGTAGGCGGCGTCGAGGTCGCCGGCTTTGAGGAGGGTGGAGCCGAGGCGCATGCGGATGGCGGCGTCGAAGCCGGGGCGTCGCTTGTCGTGGGCGCGGAGGGCGGCCTCGTAGGCTTCGCGCGCGTTGAGGAGGCGTCCCTCGGCCTCGTGGATGCGCGCGATGATCTCGAGGGTCTCGGCGGCGTGTCCGCCGAGGCCGAGCTCGTCGCGGATGTGGAGGGCTTCGTCGAGGAGGCGGAGCGCCTCGTTGGGGTCGGCGCGCTGCCAGGCGGCGAGCCCGAGGCGGTGGAGGCAGGCGGCGAGCCCGAGGCGGTCTCCGAGGTCGCGGTAGGCGGCGTGTGCGGCGCGGAGGAGGCCCTCGCCCTGGGCGGTCTGCCCCTGGAGGAGGAGGGCGTAGCCGAGGTCGGCCATGACGGGGGCGCGGAGCGAGGGGTCCCCGACCTCGTCGATGATGAGGCGCGCTCGGGCGAGGTAGCGCTCGGCGTTGAGGGGGTCGCCCTGGGCGAGGGCGACGTTGCCGAGGTGCTGGAGGCCGCGGGCTTTGAGGAGGGGGTGGTCGGCGGTGGCGCGCTCCAGGGCGTCTTCGAAGGTGCGGAGGTAGTCGGGGGGGAGGTGTCCCTCCTCGGCCATGCGCAGCTCTCCGAGCTGGATGGTGGCCTTCTGGACGACGTCGGCGGCGGGGGTGAGGCAGCGCTCTCCGAGGGCGCGGGCCTGCTCCAGGTGGGCGCGGGCCTCTTCGAAGCGCTTCTGGTGCTGGGCGACCTCCCCGAGGGCGAGGTGCGCCTTGGCGAGGGTGGGGTCGTCGAGGTCGTGGTGTTGGAGGCAGGAGGCGGCGGTGCGCTCGAGGTAGTGCTGCGCGGGGCCGAGGCGTCCGAGGCGGAGGTGGAGCTGTCCGAGGGCGAGGCCGACGGCGTGGAGGACGCGGGGCGCGACGGCGCTCTGGAGGTCGGGCTGGTGGGTGAGGAGGCGGTCGGCGTCGCTGAAGCGTGCGAGGGCGCCCTGGAGGTCGCCGGCCTGCTGGGACCAGGCGGCGGCTTCGACGAGGAAGGGGAGGGCCTCGGCGGGTCGCTGGGCGCGGAGGAGGTGCTGGGCCAGCTCGGCGGCCAGCTCGGTGCGTCCGGCGTCGTAGAAGCGCTGCTTGGCACGTGCGGCCTTGAGGTGGAGGCGCCTGGCGGCGACGGTGCCTTCGGCCTCGCGGAGGAGGATCTCGTGGAGGAGGCCGTGCTCGAAGGTGAGGGAGCCGTGGGCGTTGAGGAGGTGGGCGCCGGGCTGGAGGGTGGTGGAGGGGCCGAGGTCGACGTGGACGAGGCTCTGGGTGATGAGCTCCAGGAGGAGGCGGTGGACGAGATCGGCAGGCCAGGGTCGCTCCTCCTGTTCGAGGGAGGCGCGGAGGAGGTCGAGGGGGACGCGTCGCCCGAGGATGGCGAGGCGGTGGAGGAGCTCCTGGAGGGCTTCGGGGGCCTCGGAGACATCGACGACGTGTCCGAGGCGGAGGCGGAGCATGTCAGCGACGTCGCTGGGGAGCGAGAGGGCGTCGTGGCTCTCGGGGTTGAGGAGGAAGCGCTCCTCGTGGTGGACGAGGCGGTGGTCCTGGACCATGTGGCGGACGACCTCCATGGCGTGGAGGGGGTTGCCGTGGGCGGCCTCAGCGACGCGGCGCCGGAGATCGACGCCGAGGGGGAGGAGGGCGTCGAGGAGCTGGGAGCAGGCCTCATCGGAGAGGCCCTGGAGGACGAGGGTGTCGACGAAGGAGGCCTCGTAGCGTCCGAGGAGCTGGAGGAGCTCGAGGAGGTCCTTGCGGTCGGCGGGGGACTCGCGGCGGAGGGTGAGGACGAGGCAGAGTGCGGGCTGCGCGTCGTCCTCGTCGGGTCTGGCGAGGGCCTGGACGAGCTTGCGGATGAGGTCGAGGCTGGCGGGGTCCGCGAACTGGATGTCTTCGAGGATGAGGAAGAGGGGTTGTTGGCGCGCGATCTCGAGGAGGAGGCGCCGGAGGCGGAAGAGGATGAGGGCGGGGCTGGCGCGGTCCTCGCTGCGTCGGAGGTGCTCTTCGGGGGCGAGGACGGAGGCGAGGAGGCGCAGCTCGGACTCGGGGATCTGGAGTTGGAGCTGGTCGAGGTTGGCGCGGAGCATGGCCTCGATGCTGGAGGCGTCTCCGAGGGTGGTGGCGAAGTCGGGGTCGAGGCCGAGGATGTGGCTGAGCATCCTGCGGAGGCCGTCGAGGGGTGCGGCGTTGGGGTCGCGGAAGAAGGAGCCTGCGACGAGGATGTCGCTGGTGTCGCGGACGATGCGGACGACCTCGCTGATGAGGCGGCTCTTGCCGACGCCGGGGTCGCCTTTGAGGACGACGACGCGGCTGCTGCGCTGGAGTCCGGTGGCGCGGACGACGCCGAGGAGGTGCCTCATCTCCTCGTCGCGTCCGACCATGGGGACGGCGGCGGAGAGGGCAGGCTCGGGGTTGGCGGCGTCGATGGCGGCGACGAGGGAGCCTTCGAGGCCGGGGTTGGTGGCGTCGGGGTCGTGGGCCTGGGGGAAGGCGCCGGTGATGGCCTCGGGTTCGTCGAGGGTGGCGGCGCCTGGGAAGCGCTGGGTCTCGCGGTGGGGCTCCTGGGTGAGCTGGGGCTCATCGAAGACGGGGGTGTGGGGCGTGGCGAGGTTGACCTCGACGGGGAAGGCGGGCTCGGCGGGCGTGGGCGTGGCGGGGAGGGTGTTTCGGCGGAGGGGGGTGAACTGCTGGGTCTTGACGCGGTGGAGGGCGGGGTGTTCGGGCTTGTCGTCGGGCTCTTCGGGGGTGAGGGGGTCGATGGGGAGCTTGCCCATGAGGGCGAAGAGCATGGCGGAGGCGTCGGGGTAGCGCTCTTCGGGGTGTTTGCGCGTGGCGACGTGCATGAGGCGGCCGAGGCGGGAGGCGGCGGCGGTGGGCGGGA
>CAUJGC010000196.1 GCA_963169075.1 Myxococcota bacterium | reverse complement strand
TACGCCCCCGGGGGGGTCACAGCCCCTCAAGCGCCTTGAGCGTGGGCTCGTGGGTCTTGTCGATGGCGAGGGCGCGGTTGAACATGTCGCGAGCGCGGCGCTCGTCGCCCGTCTTCACGCGCACCATGCCGAGGTAGTAGTACACGTCCAGCTTGTCCTCCTGCTCCTTGATCTTCATCTGGTGGAGGAGGAGGGTCTGGAAGATCTTGAGGGAGCGCTCCCAGTCCTCCTGGCGGAAGTAGAGGCGCCCCAGGGAGAGGAGGTTGGGGATGTAGGTGGCGTCGATGTCGTAGGCCGCCTCGTAGGCGGTCTGCGCGGTGGCGACGTCGCCGCGCTGCTCCGCGAGCTGGCCGCGGAGGTGCTGGAAGCGGAAGAGCTCCTTCATCTTCCGGCTCTCGGTGAGGGTGGTGATGAGGCCGTTGAGGATGGGCTCGGCGCGGTCGGTCTGGCCCGCGTCGATGTAGGCCTGGAGGAGGGGCTCGGCCACGGCCAGGTTGTCGGGGTTGACGCGGTAGGCGCCCTCCAGGGCGCGGACCGCCGCCTTGGAGTCCTTCATCTGGTCGCGGGCGATCTGGGCGATCTCGACGTAGAGCTTGACGCGCTCGTCGGCGTCCTGAACGCCCTCGGCCTCGATGTGGAGGAGGTCCACCAGCTCAGGCCAGGACTGGGCGCGGCGGTAGAGGGCCTTGAGGGCGCTCATGGCGTCGGCGTTGCCCTTGTCGTAGTCGAGGGCCTGGATGTAGGAGGCGCGGGCCTCGTCGGTGTTGGCGAGGTGGTCGTCCTGGATGCGACCCCGGCGGAGGTAGAGCTCCGCGAGGCGCGCCGGGTCGGCGGCGAAGCGGATCTGCTTCTCCAGGGTGGTCATGGCCTGCTCCCACTCGCCGTCGTTCTCGTAGAGGACCGCGAGCACGCCGAGGGCGTCCACGTTGTCCGGGTCGAGCTGGAGGACCTTCTGGAGGTGCTCCTTGGCGGTGACCGGGTCCGCGAGGTGCTGGGCAGCCAGGTGGCTGATGGCGACGTGCAGGCGCACCGAGTCGCGCGGGTCGGTGATGGCCTCCAGCTGGAGGAGGTAGATCTCCTGGAGGTCGTACCAGCGCTGGGTCTTCTTGTAGAGGCGCTCCAGCTGGTTGATGGCGTGGGCGTCCCGGGGCTCGATGAGGAGGAGCTGACGGTAGGCCTCGATGGCGCCGTCCACGTCGTCGAAGCGCTCCTCCGCGAGCTGGGCGCTCTTGAGGTAGAGGCCGTGGCGCTGGGCGTCGGTGTCGGAGAAGGTGAGCTGCTGGACCAGGATCTCCTGGAGGGCGTCCCAGCGCGCGTCGGCGCGGTAGAGGTCCTCCAGGGTGGTCATGGCCTCAGCGTGGCCGGGCTCGATGTCGAGGGCGGTGCGGTAGGCCTCCACAGCGCCGTCGGTGTCGTGGAGGTGGTCGCGGCAGACCGCGCCGATGCGCAGCCAGAGCGCGAGGCGCTCCTCGCCGGAGTCGGCCAGCTCGGCGCGGCGGCGGAGGATCTCGACCAGCTCGGCGTGGCGCCCGGTCTGCTGGTAGAGGTCCCCGAGGGCGCGGAGCGCGCGGGGGTCGGCGTCGTCGATGTCGCGGAGGCGCTCGAAGGCGCCGATGGCGAGGTTGACGTCCTGGAGGGACTCGGTGGCCAGCTCCGCCATGCGGCTGTAGAGGCCGCGGCGCTCGACGACGTCGTAGATGATCTCGGCCTTGCGGGCGAGGGTGTCGTAGAGGCGCTGGGCGTCTCCGAGGGCGTCGTAGAGGCGGATGAGGGCGTCGAGGGCCTGCTCGTTGTCGGCCTCCATGTCGAGGACGGCGTTGTAGCGGGCCTCGGCGCGCTCGGCCTGGCCGAGCTTGTCCTGGGCCCAGGCGGCCACCTTGAGGAGCAGCTCCTTGCGGGTGTAGTCGTCGCTGACGTCGGCGGCGAGGGCGTCGTAGAGGTCAGCGACCTGGCCCCAGGCGTCGAGGTCGGCGGCGAGGCGCTCGGCCTCACGGAAGAGGTCGAGGTCGGCGGCGTCTTCGCGGAGGGCGGCGGCGATGTCGAGGAGGGCCTGGGGCTTGTCGCTCTGGCGCTGCTCGGCGATCTCGGCGGCCTGGCGGAGGAGGTTGGCGCGCTCGGCGGGGAGGTCGGTGATCTCCAGCTTCATGCGGAGGAGGGTGACGACCTTCTCCCAGGCGCCCGCCTGCATGTAGAGGGGCTCCAGGACCTCAGCGACCTCGGCGCGGTGGAGGCGATCCTGAGCGATGCGCTCCAGGGCCTCGACCGAGGGGGTGTGGTCGGGGAGGTCGAAGAGGATGTCCTTGTAGAAGGCCAGGGCGCGGTCGAGGTCGCTGAAGCGCTGCTCCAGGAGGAAGGCGAGGCGGTACTTGAGGTCGTTGGCCTGGTCGGGCTCGACGACCTGGAGCTTGCGCTCCAGGACGGTGACCAGCTCATCCCACTGCTCGGCCTGCTTGTAGAGGGTGTCGAGGGCGTTGAGGGCGCCGGCGTGGTACTCCTCCAGCTCGACGACGCGGGCGTAGCGGCGGATGGCGGCGTCGCGATCCGCGAGTTTTTCGACGTAGAGGGCGCCCAGGCGCATGGAGAGGGCCTTGACCAGCTCGAAGTCGTAGAGGTCTTCGAGCTTCTCCTCGTAGACGGCGACCAGCTCGTCGTAGTTGTCCATGAGGGCGGCGAGGCGCTCCAGGTGCTCGCGGGGGGCGTCGGCCTCGGGGACGGCGCGGAAGGCGCGGCCCCAGGTGATGAAGGCGAGCTGGCGGCTGTCGAGCTTCTCCTCGTGGATCTGGGCGATCTTCTGGAGGAGGATGCGCTGCTCCTCGGGGTCGTAGAGGTCCTGGAGCTTGAGCTCCAGGGCGTCGACGAGCTTGCGCCACTCGCCCTTGCGGGCGTAGAGGGGTTCGAGGACGTCGAGGGCCGCCTGGCGGTACTCGATCTGACCGAGGAGGTTCTCCAGGGCCTCGACCGCGGGGGTGTGGTCGGGGGAGCGGTCGGTGATCTGGCGGTACATCTCGACGGCGCGGAGGGCGTCGTAGAGGTGGGCCTCCAGGAGCTGGCCCATGCGGAACTCGACGGCGTTGACGGCGTCGGGGTCCGCGGAGGCGTCGCGTTGGGCTTCGAGGATGTCGAGGAGGTCCGGCCACATCTCCTCGCGGGCGTAGAGGCGGTCGAGGGAGCGGACGGCGTCGGCGTCGTCGGCCTTGAGGTCGCGGATGGTGCGGTAGGTGGTGACCGCCTCCATGGGCTGCTGCAGCTCGACCTCGTAGATCTCGGCCATCTGGCGGTAGACCTCGACCTTCTCGGCGTCGGAGCTGAGGAGCTCGATCTTGAGGGCGAGGGTGGAGATGAGGTTGTCCCAGGCGGCGGTGCGGCGGTAGAGGCGCTCAAGGGCCTCGACGGCGGCGACGTCTTCGTCGTCGAGGTCGAGGACGCGGCGGTAGGTCTCGATGGCGAGGTCGTCGTCACCGAGCTTCTTTTCTTGAAGCTCCGCGATGCGGAAGAGGGTCTCCTTGCTCTCCAGGGCGTCCTCTCCGAACTCGACGGTGCGCTCCAGGACCTCGACGAGGTCGCGCCACATCTCGCGCCCGGCGTAGAGCTCTTCGAGGCGGGCGACGGCCTTGCGGTCGCGCTCCTCCAGGTCGAGGATCTGGCGGTAGGAGCCGATGGCGGACTCGGGCTGGTCGAGGCGGGTGAGGTAGAGGTCCGCGATGCGGTGGAGCAGCTCGACCATGCGGGGGCCGTCCACGGTGTTGGAGAGGGCCTCCAGGTAGATGCGGACGAGCTGCTCCCAGGCGCCGAGCTTCCCGGCGAGCCGCTCCAGGTGGGCTTGCAGCTCCTGGCTGGCGACGTCCTCGGTGAAGGCGCGGGAGTAGGCCTCGAAGGCGCCCTGGGGGTTCTCCTGGAAGGTCTCGCGGAGGTGGGCGATCTTGCGGAAGACCTCGGTGCGCTGGGCGGGGTCCTGGATGACCTCCAGCTGGACCTCGTAGACCTCGATGAGGCGGCTCCACTCGGTGGCCTCGTCGTAGAGGGGCTGGAGGAGGAGCGCGATCTGGAGGCGGAGGTCGGCGGCCATGTCGCCGCGGCTGCCCAGCTCGCGGAGGAGGTCCTCCAGGGCGCGGCGCGCGGGGGCGTGGTCGGGGCGGAGGGAGAGGATGTCGCGGAAGATGTCGATGGCCTCGGGCAGCTCGTCCAGCTCATGGGCGAGGACGAGGGCGAGCTGCTGCTTGAGGTTGATGGCGTCGTCCTCGTTGTCCGCCACCGACGCCTCGCGTCGGTAGAGGTCGGCCAGGTCGTGCCACTGCTCCTCCGCCTGGTAGAGACGCTCCAGGCTGCGGACGGCGACGCGGTTGTCCGGATCGATGTCGAGGACCTGGCGGTAGGCGTCCACCGCAGAGGCCGCGTCGAGGACCACCTCCTCGAAGAGGGTGGCGATCTTGAACCACCAGGCGCGGCGGGCGTCCAGCTCCGAGGTCAGCTCGGCGGAGCGGCGGTAGAGGGCCACCAGGTCATCCCAGGACTCCTGGCGGGTGTGGATGCGCTCCAGCGCGTCCACCGCAGCCGTGTTGGCCTCGTCGTAGGCCAACACCTCGCCGTAGACCTCGCGGGCGTCGTCGATGGCGTCCATGCGCTCGTCCAGGACGATCGCGCGGCGGAGGAGGAGCGCGAGGCGGGCGTCATCCTCGACCTTGAAGGCGTCGCGGAGGACGTCGCCGTAGGCGGCGGCGACCTGCGACCAGGCGTCGGTGGCGGCGGCCAGGCGCTCCAGCTGATCCCAGGCTCCGAAGAGGTTGGGGTCCTCCTGCACCAGGCGCTCCCAGGCGTTGAAGGCCTGGGCCTTGTCTCCGAGCTTCTCCTCGCGGATGCGGGCGATCTGGGTGAGGAGGCCGCGGCGGGCGTCCTCGTCGCTCTGCTCCTCCAGGCGGACCTCCAGGACGCTGGCCAGCGGCCCCCAGGCGCCGCGGCGCCGGTAGATGGGCTCCAGCAGGGCCGACACCGTGAAGCGCTCCTCGCCGCTCTCAAAGAGGGACTCCAGGGCCGCGATGGCGTCGGCGTGGTCGGGGGCGTCGAGGAGGACGCGGCGGTAGGCCTCGACGGCCTCGGCCAGCTCGCGCAGCTCCAGGTGGTAGACCTGGGCCAGCTCGTAGCGGAGGGCGACGACGCCGGGGTCGCCGCTCTGGGCGTCGATCTCGCGCAGGAGGAGGGCCGTCAGGTCGTACCAGCGGGCCTCGGCGCGGTAGAGGCGCTTGAGTGCCGCCACCGCCGCCGGGTCGCGGGGGGCCGCGTCGAGGACGCGGAGGTAGACGTCGATGGCGTCGGGTGCCTGGGCCAGCACCTCGTCGAAGATCTGGGCGATGCGGAAGAGGATCGCCTGGGCCGCGTCCGGCTGGCCGACCGCGAGGAGGGCCTGGTGCTTGCGCTCCAGGATCTCGATGAGGTCCGTCCAGCGGGTCTGGCGGGTGAGGAGGTCCTCCAACGCCTGGAGGGCCGGGAGGCTGGCGGGCTCCTGGGCGAGCGCCCGGCGCCAGGTGGACTCGGCGGCGTCCACGTCATCCAGGTTGTCATGCTGGGCCGCCGCGATCTTGAGGAGGACCGCCAGAGACGCTGAATCGTCATTCAGCTCAGGCAGGGCCTCCTCCCAGGTGTCCACGAGGTGGGCCCAGGCGCCGGTGTCGGCGGCGAGGCGCTCGATCTCGCGCTGGCGCGCGGGGTCGAGGGGGTCGATGAGGTAGGCGCGCCGGGCGGCTTCAAAGGCCTGGGGGGCGCTCTGGAGCTGGTGCTCGTGGAGGCTGGCGATCTCGGTGAGGAGGGTCAGACGGCCAGCGCGCTCGGCGGTGTCCTCAAGCTGAAGCTCAAGGAGGCCGACGAGGTAGGCGTGGGCGCTCTCGGCGCGGTAGCGGGGCTCAAGGACCCGGGAGGCGGCGAAGCGGAAGGAGGGGTCGTTGAGGAGGTCGCGCAGGGCAGCGCGGGCCTCCTCGTGGTCGGGGGCCCGCTCCAGGACCTGCGCGTAGGTGTCGATGGCCTCAGGGACGCTGGCGAGGCGGTCCTGCTGGATCTGACCGAGGCGGAAGAGGAGGTGGGCCTGGGCCTGAGGCTCGGGCTGGTGCTCCAGCTTGCGCTGGAGGATCTCGACCAGCTCGATCCACTGCTCGTGCTGAGCGTGGAGGCGGTCGAGGGCGTCGAGGGACTCCTGATCGCCGGGGACCAGGTCCAGGATGCGGCGGTAGATCTGGATGGCCTCGAAGGGCTCCTCCAGCTGCTCCTCGCAGACGGTGGCGATGCGGAGGAGGAGGAGGCGCTTGGCCTCGGGGGCCTCGGCCTGGGCGACCTTGTCGAAGAGGGTCTGGACGAGGTCGCGCCACTGCTCCAGCTTGAGGTGGAGGCGCTCCAGGGCGTCGAGGGCGTCGGGATCGCCGGTGCGCTCCAGGAGGACGCGGCGGAAGGTGTCGATGGCGGCGTGGGGGTCGTCGAGGGGGCCTTCCTGGAGGCGGCCGACCTTGTGCATGAGGGCGATGCGGTGATCGCCCTCCGCGAGGAGGGCCTTGCGCTCGCAGATGGCGACCAGCTCGACCCACTGCTGCTGCTGCTCGTGGAGGCGCTCCAGGGCGGAGAGGGCCTGGGCGTGGGCGGCGTCGATGTCGAGGACGCGGCGCCAGGCGTCGATGGCCGCCTCGACGTCAGCGAGCTGGTGTTCCTGGAGGTGGGCGATGCGCTCCAGGGCGGCGAAGCGCAGCTCGACGTCGCCGGGGGCGACATCGACGAGGAGGTCTTCGTAGAGGTTGACGACCTGGGCGTGGGCGTCGAGGGCGTCGGCCAGGGCCTCCAGCTCGGCGCGGAGGGCGGCGTCGTGGAAGCGGAGGCGGACGGCGGCGGTGAGGTGCTGGAAGGCGTCGTCGAGGCGGGCGAGGCGGTCGCGCTCCAGGCGTCCAGCGCGGACGTGGAGATCGACGCGGGCGTCGTCGCCTTCGGCGTAGCCGAGCTTGAGGTTGAGGGTGTGGACGAGGCGCTCCCACTGCTCGGCGGCGGTGTAGAGGGGCTCCAGAGTGTCGTCGATGGCGCGGCGGAGGTCGAGGGGCCCGCCCTCCTGGACGAGGGCTTCGCTGAGGCGCTCCAGGGCGGCCAGGGCGTCGGCGTGGGCGGGGTCGTCGAGGACGATCTCGCGGTAGACGTGGACGGCGGCGGCGCGGTCGAGGAGCTGCGCTTCGAGGACAGCGCCGAGCTGGAACTTGAGGGCGTGGCGCGCGGCGGCGTCATCGGCCAGGGCGATGCGGCTGCCGAGGAGCTCGACGACCTCGCTCCAGCGGCCCTCATGGGCGAGGAGGCGCTCCAGCTCGGAGACGGCGCGGGCGTCGCGGGGGTCGATGGCGGTGACGCGGCGGAGGGTCTGGACGGCGGCGTCTGCGTCCGCGAGGTGGTCCTCCTGGAGGGAGGCCATGGCGAAGAGGACGGCCTTCTGGTCGTCGTCGCCCTCCGCCAGGGTGACGCGTCGCTCCAGCAGCTCGACCAGCTCGGGCCAGGCGGCGAGGCGTCGGTAGACCTCTTCGAGCTGGGCGATGGCCTGGGCGTCGGCGGGGTCTCGGGCGAGGAGGGTCTCGTAGGCGAGGCGCGCGTCGGTGTCCTGGGTCAGCTCCTGCTCGAAGATGCGCGCCTGGCGCCGGAGGAGGTCGAAGGCCCAGGGGTCGGCGTCGAGGGAGGAGGCGCCGGGGACGAGGGCGGCGTAGAGGTCCGCGACGCGGCTCCAGCGGTCGGCGGCGCCGGCGAGGCGCTCCAGCTCCTCCCAGGCGCGTGGGTCGGCGGGGGTGACGTCGAGGAGGCGCTCGGCGGCGCCGAAGGCGCGGTGGGTGTCTTCGAGGTGGTCCTCGTAGAGGGACTTGAGCTCCCAGAGGGCGGCGGCGCGGGCGTCGGGGTCCTGCTGGGGTCGGAGCTGGATCTCGAGGATCTCGGCCAGGCGCGCGACGTTGGAGTCGGCGCGGTGGACGGGTTCGAGGAGGGCGGCGACGCGGACGGCGCGGGGGCCTTCGCCGCGGGTCTGCTCCAGGAGGCCTTCGAGGGCGGAGACGGCGGGTCCGCGGGAGGCGGAGGGTGCGCCGAGGAGGCGGGCGTACCAGGTGACGGCCTGGTCGGCGTCTTCGAGCTGGTACTCGCAGAGGTTGCCGAGCTGGAGGAGGAGCTCCTCGACCTGCTCGCGCTCGCCGGCTTCGTGGAGGAGGTCCAGCTCGCGCTCGGTGACCTCGGCCATGCGGCTCCAGTCCTCTTCCTGCTGGAAGATGTGCTTGAGGCCGCGGAGGGCGGTGAGGTTGGCGCGGTCGGTGTGGAGGATGGCCTCGTAGGGTGCGACGGCGTCGGTGCGTCGGCCGAGGGGGCCCTGGAGCAGCTCGGCGATCTGGAAGCGGAGGTCGGTGGCCTCGGGCGCGGCGTCGGCGTCGAGGAGCTGGACCTTGCGCTCCATGGCGCCGAGGAGGTCCTCCCAGCGCTCCAGGCGCCGGTAGAGGACGAGGAGTGCGTCGATGGCCTCGCGGTCGGCGCCGTCGGCGCGGAGGAGGCGCTCGTAGTAGTCTACGGCGTCGGTGAGCCAGTCGAGGTCGTTGTAGCAGGTGCGGGCGACGGTGCGGTAGAGGGTGTGACGGACGGCGTCATCCTCGACCTGCTCGGCGACCTGACGGTAGGAGGCGACCAGCTCCGCGAGGCGTCCGGCGGCGCGGGCGACGTTCTCGACGTGCTCGCGGAGGGTGGCGTCCTCGGGGTGCATGCGGAAGGCGCGGTCCTCCCAGTCGAAGGCCTTCTCCATGTCCCCGAGGGCGCGTCCGTAGAGGCGGGCGATCTCGCGGGTGAGGGTGAAGGGGTCTCCGCCGTCGTTGTCGAGGAGGAGGATGTTGGCCTGGACCTCCTTGGCGGCCTCTCCGGCGGTGCGGTAGTAGGGGAGGAGGCGGAGGGCGACATCGGTGTTGGCGGGCTGGAGTTCGAGGATGGACTCCAGGGAGAGCATGACCTTCTGGTCGTCGTGGAGGTGCTCGCTGGCGACGCGGGCCATGCGCTCGTAGAGGGCGACGCGGGTGGCGTCGTCTTCGGCGACGAGGGCGCCAGCGTCGAGGATCTCGAAGAGGCGGAGCCACTCGCCGCGGCCGCCGTAGAGGGCTTCGAGGGCGTCCCACTCGCCGCGCTGGACCTGTCGGTCGGTGAGGCTGGAGAGGGCGGCGTCGTTGTCGGGTTCGAGGCGGAGGATCTCCTGCCAGAGGGCGACGGCGCGCTGGTCATCGCCCTGCTCGCGGACCAGCTCGGCGAGGCGTTGGAGGACGTGGATGCGCTCGGGGTTGGCGGTGACGACGCGGAGGCGTCGGTTGAGGACGCCGATGAGGCGGTCGGTGTCGTCCTGCTCGTCGTAGACCTTCTCCAGCTCTTCGAGGCTGGCGAGGTAGAGGGCGGGATCGGCGACGTGGTCGCCCTCGCCTTCGAGGGCGGCGAGGACGCGCTCGTGGAGGGCCTGGGCCTGCTGGGCGTCTCCGAGGCGCTTGCGTGCCATGTCGGCCATCTGGGCGAGGTGGTGGCCGAGGGGCGCGCCGTGGAGGTTGGCGGCTTCGAGGTCGAGGACGCGGAGGAGGGAAGGCCAGTCGCGTCGGTGCTCGTAGAGGCCCTTGAGCTGTGCGATGGCCTCGGGGTCCTGGGGGTGGAGTTCGAGGACGCGCTCCAGGACGGGGATGGCCTGGCTGGCGTTGCCGAGGCGCTGCTGCCAGAGCTCGGCGACGCGGTGGAGGAGGGGGATGGCCTCCTGGGGGGCGCGTTGGGCGACGACGTCGATCTTGCGTCCGAGGACGTTGATGAGATCGTTCCAGCGTCGTCCTTCCTCGTAGCGTCCGGCGAGGGCGTCGATGGCGTCCTCGTTGGCGGGGTCGAGCAGGAGGATGGCGTTGTAGGTGTTGATCACCATGACGTCGAGCTTGAGGTGATCGCGGTAGATCTCGACCATCTTGAGGTGGAGGGCGACCTTCTGGGCGACAGCCTGGGGTGAGGCGTCGTCATCGCCGAGCTGGGCGATGTCCTCTTTGTAGAACTCGAGGAGGGCGTTCCACTTCTGGGCGCTCTGGTAGAGGTCGTGGAGGTGCTTTCGGGCCTCGGCGTTCTCGGGGTCGATCTTGAGGACGCTCTTCCAGACGTCGATGGCCTTCTCGGGGGAGGCCATCTCATCGTTGGCGATCTGGGCCATCTCGACGGCGAGGGCGAGCTGCTGCTGGGGGTCTTCGACGACCTGCCGGAGGGTGGCGAGGTTGGAGAAGAGCTTCTTCCAGTTCTGCTCCTGCCGGAGGTAGTGGTTGTAGAAGTAGAGCATCCGCTCGTCTTTGGGGTTGGCGAGTCGGACGCGCTTGAACTGCTTCTCGGCTTCTTCGAGGTTGCCGATCTTCTTCCAGAAGAGCTCTCCGAGCTGGACGAGGAGCTCGTTCTCGCCGTCGCTGCGGCGCTTCTGGCGGAGGGCGTTCTCGTAGAGGGCGACGAGGGCCTGCCAGTCCTGCTTCTGCTCGTAGAAGGCTTCGGCGCAGCGGAGGGCGGCGGGGTGTGTGGGGTCGAGTTCGAGGACTTTTTCGAAGGCCTGGACGGCGCCGGCCTCGTCGTGGAGTCGGGTCTGTCGGAGGTCGGCCAGCTCGATCCAGGCGTTGAGGCGGTCGTCCTTGCTGGTGGCGGCGTCGTCGGCCTGGGCTTCGAGGAGGGTGACGAGGGCGTCGAAGCGCTCGGCCTTGCGGTAGAGGGAGGCGAGGAGTCGGCTGGCCTCGGCGGAGCGCTCGTCGAGGGCGAGGGCGGCCTTGAGGTGCTCTTCGGCGCTCGGGGCGTCCTGGGCGTGCTCCAGGCGCAGCTCGGCGAGCTTGACGTGGAGGGCGGCCTTGCGTCGGGGGTTGCGCTCTTCGTCGAGGGCGGCGGCGGCGCGCTCGACCTCCTGCTCCCAGGCGGGCTTGACGTGGGTGAGCCGGGCGACGTGGGAGGCGGCGAAGGCGTCGTCGGGGACCAGCTCCAGGGCCTTCTGGAGGAGCTGGAGGCCGGTGTCCTTCTCGTCGAGCTCGTCGGCGTAGATGCGTCCCATCTGCCCGCAGACGCGCGCCTGGTGTGCGGGCTCCTTGGCGACCTGCAGCTCAAGCTGGTAGAGGCGGATGACGAGCTTCCAGTTGCCCTTGCGGGCGTAGATGTCGCGCGCGAGGTCGAGGGCCTCGGTCTTGTAGGGCCAGGTCTTGAAGGCCTTCTGGTAGTAGACCATGGCCTTCTCGGTGTGCCCGATCTGGTGCTCGAAGATCTTGCCGATCTCCATGGTGACCTGGGCGCGCTCGGGCAGCTCCTCCAGCTCGGGGGTGATGATCTCCAGGTTCTCGACCAGGCCCTCCCAGTAGTTGGGGATCTCGCGCGAGAGCACCTCCTGGGCCTCGTAGAGGCGGAGGAGATCCTGCCACTTGCGGGCCTCGACGAAGCGCTCAGCGAGCGAGGTGAAGGCGTCACGGTTGTGGGGATCAGCGGCCAGCTGCTGCTTCCAGACCTGGATGTCGTTCGTCGTCATGACCCTTCTACTCAGCTCGGCGGGAGGCGTAAGGGGGGGCTCTAGCACCGGGTGGGCCCCAGCGTGCGGGACTCGGACACTACCAAATCGCCTCCCCCCTGACAACCCCCTCAGGGGGTTGTCGGCGGGTGGGTTTGGGGTGGGGTCGGGGTCGGCGTTACGGCTTCGGAGGGGTGGCGGCGCGGCCGAGGGCGAGGAGTCGGTAGCCGGGGCGTCCCCCGGCGGGGAGCCACATGAGGAGGAGCCCGGGGAGGAGCTGGACGAGGAGCTGCGCGGCGTGCATCCCAGCGACGCAGGCTGCGCCGGGTCCGCTGAGGGCGGCCGCGGAGGCGAAGAGGCCGAGGCCGCGCAGTGCGAACCACTCATAGTTCCCGGCGAGGCCGGGGCCAGCGGGGATCATGAGGCCGACGACGAGGACGGCGAGGGTGGTCATGCCGGCCCAGGGTCCGAGGGGGAGGCCGAAGCCCCAGGAGGCGAGGAAGGCGATGGAGAGGCCGTTGAGGGTCCAGTAGGCGGCGGTGAGGAGGAGGAAGGGGGCGAGGGCGCGTCCTCGGGTGAGGGCCGCGACGCCGTCGAGGAAGGCTTCGAGGAGGGCGGTGAGGCGCTCAGCGAGGCGCGGCGAGAGGGGTGAGGCGAGGCGCCGGATGAGGGCGAGGGTGGGCTTGCGTCGCCAGGCGGCGAGGGTGCAGACGGCGAGGGCGCCGCCGAAGACGGCGAGGGCGACCCAGCCGAGGGCGGAGGCGAAAGCGGTGGGGGCGTCCCCGGTGTAGGTGAGGAGGGTCACGAAGAGGAGGCCGGTGATGAAGAGGCCGTCCATGACGCGCTCGACGACGACGGTGCCCATGGCGGCGCTCATGGGGACGTCGCTCTCACGAGAGAGGACGTAGGGCCGGACCAGCTCCCCGAGGCGGAGGGGGAGGAGGATGATGGCCGCGAAGCCGATGGCGCCGGCGCGGAGGACGGTGACGGCGGTGGGGGTGCCGAGGGGTCGGACGAGGTAGATCCAACGCCAGGTGCGGAGGAGGTGGACGAGGCTGAAGAGGCCAGCGTAGGCGAGGAGGGCCAAGGCGAGGTGGGCGTGATCGGCGCCCGCCCAGAAGCGTCGCAGCTCGTGGAGATCCAGCTCGGCGGCGGTGAGGGCGAGGAGGGCCGCGCCGATGAGGAGGCTCAAGGCGAGGCTGAGTGCCAGCCTGGCGCGCGACATGGGGTGGGCTGCCTACTCGCCCAGCTCGCGCTTGAGGCGCTCGCGGAGGGAGGAGAGGTCGCGCTCGACCTCCATGTCACGGAAGCGCTCCTCGGCGACGGGGATGGCTTCGAGGGCGGCCTGGGCGGTGCGGCGGAGGGTGTCTCCGATGGCGTCGAGGCCGGTGCGAGGCTGGCGGACGCGGGCCTTGAGGCGCTCCTTCTGCTCGCGGACGGTGGCCAGCTCGGCCTCGGCGCGGGCGGCCTCGTCGGTGTGGCGCTGGAGGCGCTCCTCGGCCTCGCGGGCGAGGTCGGCCTCGTTCCACTCGCGGGCGAGATCGAAGCGCTGGCGCCAGGTCTCGGCCTCGCGCTGGGCCTCGCCTTGGCGTCGCTCCAGATCGCGCTCGCGCATGATGAGGGCGGCCAGTTCGTCCTTGGCCTCGGCGGCGGAGAGGGGGGAGGCTTCGGGGGCGGGGGTGGGCAGGGGGGCGTCTACCGGCTGGGGAGCGCGGGCGCCGATGACCTCGAAGGCGCCG
>CAUJGC010000195.1 GCA_963169075.1 Myxococcota bacterium | reverse complement strand
TTCTCTTTTCTTAGTTTTGGGGGGGGCCCCCCGGGGGGGGGGGGGCCCGCCGCCCCCAGACCCCCATTTTTCTGGTGCCCGGGGAGGCGCGGTGTAGCCTGGCCTCAGGCGGGCGCTGGAGCCCGCCAGGAGCCCTGGAGGCTGCGCGGTGGGCGAGCGCTTTCAACACGACATGAACGCCTTTCTGGACGCCATGCGGGCCGAGCGCGGGGCCTCCCCGCACACCCTCCGGGCCTACCGGGGGGATCTGGAGCAGCTCGGCGGCTGGTTGGAGGAGACCGGGCGCGGGGCGCTGGCTCCGGCGGATCTCTCGCACAAGGTGCTGCGCCTCTGGCTCGGCGCGATGGTGGAGCGCTGCCAGGCCTCGACCCTGAGCCGCCGCGTCTCCTGCCTGCGCGCCTTCTACGCCTGGCTGGTGCGGCGCGGACGGGCGCGGGAGAACCCGGCGGAGCTGCTGCGGCTGCCGAAGGTCAAGCAGGACCTGCGCAATTTCTTGAATGTAGACGAGGCCTTCGCCCTCGTGGCGCCGACCTCGCGGGTGGATCCCATCGGGCTGCGGGATCTGGCGATGTGGGAGGTGCTCTACGGCTCGGGGCTCCGCGTCTCGGAGCTGGTCGGGCTGGACCTGGCGTCGCTGGATCTGGACGCGGGCTGGGTGCGGGTGCTGGGCAAGGGGAGCAAGGAGCGCGACGTGCCGCTCACCGAGCCCGCCATCGACGCCATCCGGGCCTACCTCGGCGCGCGGCGCGAGCTGGTCGCCAAGGCCCCGACGCCGCCTCAGGCGCTCTTCCTGAACTACGAGGGGGGGCGCATCACCGACCGCTCCGTGCGGCGGCTGCTGAAGCAGGATCTCATCCGTAAAGGGGTCAACACGGACGTGTCGCCTCACGGGCTGCGCCACTCGTTTGCCACGCACCAGCTCGACACCAACGCGGACCTGCGCGGCATCCAGGAGCTGCTGGGGCACGCCAGCCTCTCGACGACGCAGCGCTACACCCACGTGGCGCTGGGGACGCTCATGGAGGCCTACGATCAGGCGCACCCCCGGGCGCGCCGCGCGGGGGCTGCTCCTGGCGACGACGACGCCTCGTGAGGGCGCGGGATTTCCTTGAGCCGCGCCCCCGGCTCCGATAAAGAGTCGGCAGAGGTGCGGCGTCGCCGCGCCATGACGTCCTTGACGGAGCACGACGCATGAACGCCACGACAGAGGCCCTGGTCAAGCTGGGCAACACCACAGGGAGCACCACCTACGCCCCGACGATCGTTATGGAGCGCGGCGAGGGCATGGAGGTGTGGGATAGTGAGGGGAATCATTATCTGGATTTCCTGGCTGGGATCGCGGTCAACGCGCTGGGGCACTGCCACCCGCGGGTCGTCCAGGCGGTGCAGGAGCAGGCCGGGCGGATGATGCAGATCTCCAACGTCTTCTTCTCGCGCCCGCAGATCCGCCTCCAGGAGCTGCTCACCGCCCACTCCTTCGCGGATCGCGTCTTCTTGTGCAGCTCGGGCGCCGAGGCCAACGAGGGGGCGATGAAGCTCGCGCGGCGCTACCAGCGCGTCACGAAGGGGGAGACGCAGCGCGTGGAGATCATCGCCTTCGAGCGCTCCTTCCACGGCCGCACGCTGGCGGCCATCGCCGCTACCGGGCAACCGAAGTACCAGCACGGCTTTGAGCCGCTGCCTCCGGGCTTTGTTCACGCGCGCTTCAATGATCTGGCCTCGGTGGAGGCGCTGATCGGCCCCCAGACGACCGCGGTCCTCGTCGAGCCGATCCAGGGTGAGGGCGGGATCATCCCGGCGACGCCGGAGTTCCTCCAGGGGCTCCGCGACCTCTGCGACAAGCACGGCGCGCTGCTGATCTTTGATGAGGTGCAGGCCGGGATCGGCCGCACCGGTGATCTCTTCGCCTACCAGACCTACGGCGTCACCCCCGACATCATCACGCTGGCCAAGGGGCTCGGCGGCGGCGTCCCCATCGGCGCGTTCCTCTCGACGAACGCGATCTTCGCGGCGTTCGAGCGAGGGAGCCACGCGACCACCTTCGGCGGCAACCCGGTCTGCGCTGCGGCCTCGGTCGCGGTGCTGGAGACGGTGCTGGAGCCGGGGCGTCTGGAGCACGCGCGCGCGATGGGGGCGCTCCTGCGGGCCCGCCTGGAGGCGCTCTCCGGCCCGCGCGAGGTCCGCGGCGTGGGGCTCATGCTCGGCGTCGACGTCGGCGCCGAGCTGGCCCCCAAGCTGGTCGTCGCCGCGCGGGAGCGCGGCCTCCTGGTCAACACGGCGGGCTATGAGACGGTGCGCCTGGTGCCGCCCCTCACGGTGGAGGCGGAGCACATCGAGCGCTGCGCTGCCATCCTCCAGGACGCGCTGAACGCGGTCGGCGCTTGACAAGGAGGGGGGGGTGATCTATACACCCCAGCCTGTTTGCACGATGGGCGTCGTGCGAGACGAGAGGCGATGCAGCCCCTCCCTTTCTTGATGGAGAAACCCATGCCCAAGATGAAGACCAACCGGGCCGCTGCCAAGCGCTTCCGGGCGACGGGGTCGGGCAAGATCCGCCGCGGTCGCGCCAACCACTCGCACATCCTCACGAAGAAGTCGACGAACCGCAAGCGCCGCCTCCGCACCAGCACGCTGGTGGACAAGAGCGACGCGAAGCGCTTTGAGCGCCTCATGCCCTACCTCTGATTCGATTTTGAGCTGTTGATCATTTGTCCCCGCTGGATGGGGACTCGCCGCTAGATTGCCCGAACGCTCGATAGGGAGCGCTCGGAAGTCTTCGCGTCGGCCATGCAAGGAGATTGAGCTATGCCTCGCGTCAAGCGTGGGTTTGTCGCCCGCCGCCGTCGGAAGAAGATCCTGAAGTACGCCAAGGGTTTCTTCGGTGCCCGTCATCGCCTCTTCAAGACTGCCAAGGAGACCGTCGAGCGCGGCTGGAAGTTCGCCTTCCGCGACCGTCGTGTCCGCAAGCGCGACTTCCGTCGCCTCTGGATCGTCCGTATCAACGCGGCTGCCCGCGTCCACGGCCTCAGCTACAGCCGCCTGATCCACGGCCTCAAGGTCGCCAACATCGACCTGGATCGCAAGATCCTGGCGGATCTGGCCATCTTCGACCCCGAGGGGTTTGGCAAGGTGGCGGCGCTCGCTCAGGGCGCCGTCGCCTAAGCCGCTGAGGGAGCTGCGCGGGGACGGGTCCCCGGGACCCGTCCTCGCCGCCACAGGTGGCGCCGGGCGCCACCGCTTCGCTCTTCCTGCCTCTCGGGCGCCCGCCCTCCCTCACGCCAAAGATCACACGTTCAACCGACGCGACCGACGCAATGGCTGGTCCCCGCTGGGATGAGCTGGGGACGTGGACCTCTGAGGGCTGGAGCGCAAAATCTCTATGAATCTCAATGAGTTGAAGGTGAAGCTCGACGCGATGGCCGAGGAGGCCCGCGCGGAGCTCTCGACCCTGGAGCGCCAGGATGATCTCGTCCAGGCGCGCAACCGCTACCTGGGCCGCAAGGGCCTGGTGAAGGATCTCAGCGCCGAGCTGGGCAAGCTCCCCCCCGAGGAGCGCCGCCTGGTGGGCCAGGAGCTGAACCAGCTCAAGGACGCCATCGAGGGCGCCTACGACGCCCAGCTCAAGCGCCTGGAGGAGCGCGCCCGCGAGGCCGCGCTGGCCCAGGGCGCCGCCGATCTGACCCTCCCGGGCCGCGGCCTGCCGCCCAGCGGCGGGCACCCGCTGATCCAGATCGAGGAGGAGCTGATCGCCATCTTCCGCGCGATGGGCTTCGACGTCGCCACCGGCCCCGAGCTGGAGGCCGATCTCTACAACTTCGAGTCGCTGAACTTCCCCGCCGATCACCCCGCGCGGGACATGCAGGACACCTTCTTCGTCGAGCCCCTCCAGGGCCGAGAGGATATCCTCCTCCGCACGCACACCTCGCCGGTGCAGGTGCGGACGATGCTGAAGTTCAAGCCGCCCGTGCGGATCATCGCGCCGGGGGTGGTCTACCGTCACGACGACGATCAGACCCACAGCCCGATGTTCCGCCAGATCGAGTGCCTCCACGTCGATCGCGGCGTGACGATGGCGCACCTCAAGGGCACGCTGACCCACTTCGTGCAGCGCCTCTTCGGTCCGTCCACGGCGATCCGCCTCCGCCCCAGCTTCTTCCCCTTCACCGAGCCCAGCGCGGAGGTGGACGTGCAGTGCATCTTCTGCGGCGGCGACGGCTGCCGGGTGTGCTCGCACTCGGGGTGGCTGGAGATCCTGGGCTCGGGCATGGTGGATCCCAACGTCTACCGCGCCTGCGGCTACGACATGGACGGGATCACGGGCTACGCCTTCGGGTTGGGGGTCGAGCGGGTGGCGATGCTCAAGCTGGGCATCCCCAACATCCGCCTCTTCTACGGCAACGATCTGCGCTTCCTCTCCCAATACTGAACGCTCTGCACGCGAGGTAGGCTATGTTGATCAGCTGGAAGTGGCTCGGATCGCTCGTCGATCTGGAGGGCCTGACGCCTGAGGAGGTCGGTGAGCGCCTCACGCTGGCGGGCCTGGAGCTGGAGGGGATCGAGGCTTACGGCCAGCGCCCGGCGCTGGCCTCGGTGGTGGTGGGGCACATCCTCTCCATCGAGCCCCACCCCTCCGCCGACAAGCTCGTCGTCTGTCAGGTGGACGTGGGTGAGGGGGCGCCGCGTCAGATCGTCTGCGGCGCCAAAAATATGAAATCAAACGATAAGGTGCCTGTGGCGCTCCCGGGGACGGTGATGCCGGGCGGGCTGGAGATCGCGGTGAGCGCGCTGCGCGGCGTGGAGAGCCAGGGGATGCTCTGCTCGGCGCGGGAGCTGGAGCTGAGCCACGATCACGAGGGGCTGATGATCCTGCCTCCGACGCTGCCGCTCGGGGCGCCGGTGCTGGAGGCGCTGGAGCTGGCGGACACGGTGCTGGATGTGTCGCTGACGCCGAACCGCCCCGACGCCCTCAGCCACATGGGGCTGAGCCGCGAGGTGGCGGCGGTGCTTGGGCGCCCCCGGACGTGGCCCGCGCTGCTGGACGCCTGGCGGCTGGCGTCTCGCGGCGAGGGCGCTGCGCCGGGGGAGCTGGCGCTGGAGGGCGTGTCGGCGGGCGCGTCGGTGACGGAGCTGGTCGGGGTCGCGCTGGAGGACGCCGAGGGGTGTCCGCGCTACGGCCTGGCGGCGATGACCGATCTGGTGGTGGGGCCGTCGCCGCCGTGGCTGCGCGCGCGGCTGATGGCGATCGGGCAGCGCCCGATCAACAACCTGGTGGACGTGACCAACTACATCCTCCACGAGTGCGGCCAGCCGATCCACGCCTTTGACCTGGACAAGCTCCGGGGCGGCGTGATCCGGGTGCGGCGCGCGCAGGAAGGCGAGGTGATCACGACCATCGACGGCCAGGAGCGCGCGCTGCTGCCGGACGACGTGGTCATCGCTGACGGCGAGGGGCCGGTGGCGGTGGCGGGCGTGATGGGCGGGGGGGAGAGCGGGGTGTCGGCCTCGACGACCCGGATCGCTATTGAGTGCGCCTACTTCAACCCGACGCGGGTGCGCCGCACGGGGCGCCGCCTGGGGCTGCACACGGAGTCGAGCCACCGCTTCGAGCGGGGGGTGGACCCCAACGCGGTGCCCTGGGTGCTCCGCCGGACGGTGGAGCTGATCGCGGAGACGCAGCGCTACCTGGGGGCGACCCCGCGGCTGGCGGCGGGCTTCCTCGACGCCTACCCGGCGCCGATCGAGGCGCGCGAGGTGCGGCTGCCGGTGGCGCGCTACGCGGAGGTCATCGGGGTGCCGCTGGACGGGGCGGCGCTGGTCGAGACGCTGGAGCGCCTGGACCTGCGGAGCCACCTGGAGGGGGACGTCGTGGTGGCGCGGGTCCCCACCTTCCGCCCGGACATCGAGCGCGACGTGGATCTGGTGGAGGAGGTGGCGCGGGTGCGGGGGCTGGAGGAGATCCCGGCGCTCCTGCCGCCGGGCCTCATGGGCTTCGCCCACGCCGAGCGCGCCGACGGCGCCTCGCGCCACGACACCCTGGTCACGCGGGAGGCGGAGGAGGCGGTGCGCCGCCTGCGCCAGACGCTCCTGGCCCGCGGCCTCTTCGAGGCGGTGAACTACAGCTTCATCGCGTCGTCGGATCTGGAGCGGATGGGCTTCGGGGAGGACGACGTGCGGCGCTGGCCCATCGCTGTCCGCAACCCGCTGAGCGAGGCGATGAACGTGATGCGGACGACGCTCCTGCCGGGGCTCCTCCGCAACCTCCAGACGAACCGGGCGCATCAGCGCCACGACGCGGCGCTCTTCGAGGTCGCGCGGGTCTACCTGCGGGACGGCGATCCCCGGGCCGCGCTGCCTGCGGAGGTCGGCGGGCACCGCTGGGGCCTGCACGCGGAGCCGCTGCACGCGGCGGCGGTGCTGGTGGGGCAGGAGCCCCACCACTTCGCCGGGACGCGCAGCCAGGACCCCTGGGGGCTCCTGGGGCTGGCGCGGGACGTGGTGAGCGTCCTGACGCGGCAGCCCCCGACGCTGGCGCCCTGGGAGGCTCCCCCGGCGCTCCTCCACCCCCGCGCCGCCGCGAAGGTGCAGGTGGGCGGCGTCGAGGTCGGCTGGGTCGGCGCGATCCACCCCGACGTGGTCGAGGCCTTCGAGCTGAGCGGCGCGGTGTACGCGTTCGAGGTGGACGTGGATCGGCTCCTGGCGGTCCGGCAGCCGCTCCCGAAGCTGCGGGCGATCCCGCGCTTCCCGGCGGCGACGCGCGACTTCGCGCTGGTGGTCCGCCGCGAGCTGCCCTGGGCGGAGGTGGAGGCGGCGCTGGCCTCCTTCGGAGATCCGCGCCTGGTGGCGTCGGGGCTCTTTGACGTGTATCAGGGAGAGCAGCTGGGCGCTGATCGCAAGTCGCTTGCGGTGCGGGTGACCCTGCAAGACCCGGAGGCGACCCTCGGTGAGGAGGATCTGGCGGGCTTGCACCGCAGCCTCGCGGAGCACCTCCAGCGGACGTTGGACGCCCAGCTCCGCGCCTGAGCGCGGCGCAGGCAGCGCGTTTTGTGCTGCTTGCGCCGCTGCTTGCCAAGCCGCAGCACCTCAGCTAAACCTCTCATCTCAGCCGCGGCGTGGTCCAGGCTGGGGGAGACTGGCTTGAGAACATTTCGTCAAGATACGATCAGTGAGCGAGGTCCATGGGTTCCGAGTCCAACAACACAATGACCAAGGCGGATCTGGCGCGAGCCATCCACGATCTGGGCGTCTTCAACAAGAAGCAGTCCGCCGAGCTGGTCGAGCTGGTCTTCAACACCCTCAAGCAACGCCTTGAGAGCGGTGAGCGCGTCAAGATCTCGGGCTTTGGCAACTTCGAGGTCCGCGACAAGGACGCCCGGCCCGGGCGCAACCCCCACACGGGCGATGATCTCACCATCGAGGCGCGCCGGGTCCTGCGCTTCAAGCCCAGCCAGAAGCTCAAGGACCAGCTCAACGCCACCCCTGTCTCCGAGGACGAGCTGGCCCAGATCCGCGAGTAGGCGCCCGCCCCGGCGCAGGTTGCGCCGGGGGCGCTTCAGGTCCCCTGAGCGGTTGAGAGGACACCATGGATGGCGACAAGTCCCTCCCGACATTCGCTGAGATTCCTGATAAAAAGTACTTCAAAATCGGTGAAGTTGCAGATATTCTAGGCGTCAAGCCCTATGTGCTCCGCTACTGGGAGAGCGAGTTCCAGGCCCTCGCCCCCCGGAAGTCCAGCGGCTCACACCGGATGTACCAACGTCAGGACATCGAGCTTCTCCTCCACATCAAGCGCCTCCTCCATGAGGAGATGTTCACCATCGCGGGCGCACGCAAACGGCTGCATGAGATGATCCAGGAAGGAAAGCTCAACATCTTCGATGACGAGGGCGCCTCATTCCTCGGTGACGCGCTGGAGGGGGTCGGCCAGGCCGTCATGGAGCAGGAGGTCGTGGAGCTGCGGGCGGCGCAGGGCCTCATCGAGCACGAGCGGGACGAGGCCATCGAGACGGCCCGCCTGGCGACGGACGCGCTCCGCGAGGTCGAGAACGCCCACGCCGAGACGCAGCGGGAGCTGGATCGCACCCGCAAGCTCCTCCAGGACGCCGAGCTGGATCTTGCCCTCGCCCAGGATCAGCTCCAGCGCGCCCGGGAGGAGGCCCTCCAGGAGCAGGAGCGGGCGGAGGAGGCGCAGCTGCGCCTCCAGGCCGCCTCCGCCGAGCGCGACGCGCTCATCGCGCAGCGCCAGGCCGCCGAGGTCGAGCGGGCGGATCGCGATCAGATCGCGCGCGCCGCCGAGGACGCCTGGCTCCGCGAGGCGCAGCAGGCCGCGCTGGAGGAGACGCGCCGCCAGCAGAAGGAGCTGCGCGCCCGCCTGCATGACCAGGTCTTCAAGACTCGCCAGACGCTCCAGACGGTGCGCTCGGAGCTGCTGGGCCTCAAGCAGCGGGTGGAGTGAGGGGCCCAGGGGGCGTCGCTTGACACCCTCGGGGTGGCGTGACCATATTCGCAGCCTGGGGTCGTGCATCCTGCAGGCCGCCGCCACGCGCTCTCTCCACCTGGTGCTTCCCTGTGAGCCGCTTCGGGCCATATCGCCTCACCCGACGCCTCGCCATGGGCGGGATGGGAGAGATCTATCTGGCGAAGCTGGAGCGCGAGGCCGGCTTTGAGAAGGAGCTGGCGCTCAAGCGCATCCTGCCGACGCTGAGCGATGATCCCTCCTTCGTGCAGATGTTCAACCGGGAGGCGTGCGTCGCCGCGCGCCTGAACCACCAGCACATCGTCCAGATCTTCGACTACGGCCAGCACGAGGGGGCGTACTTCATCGCGATGGAGTACGTCCACGGGCGGGATCTGCGCGCGGTGCTGGAGGCGGCGCGCGAGACGGGTCGCCCGCTCTCTCCCGAGGTGGGTTGGGGGATCGTGGCGGCGCTGGGTGAGGGGCTGGCTTACGCGCATCGGCGCCGGGACGAGAGCGGTCGCCCGCTGGGGCTGGTGCACCGCGACGTCTCGCCGCAGAACGTCCTCATCTCCTACGAGGGCGAGATCAAGCTCACGGACTTTGGCCTCGTGCAGACCGTCGAGGTCGCGGAGTCGGAGCCGGGGGGTGTGATCCGGGGGAAGTTCGCCTACATGTCCCCCGAGCAGACCTGGGGGGAGGAGCTGGATCAGCGCAGCGACATCTTCAGCCTGGGCGTGGTGGCCTACGAGGTGTGGACGGGGCTCCACCCCTTCCAGGCGGAGACGCTCTCGGGCCTGCTGGCGCAGGTGCGGGCCGATCCGCCGGTCTGGACGGCGCCCTCGGCGCTGCGGTCGAGCCTGCCGCCGGCGCTGGACGCGGTGCTGCGCCGGGCGCTGGCGCCGCGCCGCGAGGCGCGCTACGCCGAGGTCCGCGAGCTGCTCCTGGAGCTGGAGGAGGTGGCGCGCGCGGCGGGTTGGGCGCGCTCTCCGGGGGTGGTGGGCGCGCTGGTGTCGGAGCTCTGCCCGCCGCTGGCGCAGGGCTCGGGGCCTGTGGCCTGCCGGGGTGGGACGCAGCGCTCGGATCGTCCGATCGCGCTCCTGCCGACGGCGCCTGCGGTGGTGTCGGTGGAGTCCACGGTGCCGGGGCTGCGCCCGGTGAGCGTCGAGTCGCCGGTGATGCCGGCGCTGCCGATCGAGTTGCCGGAGGCGCCGACGCCGCCGTCGGAGGCGCCGCCGTCGCCCAGGCCGCGCTGGCTCCCCTTCGCGCTGGCCGGCGCGCTCGTGCTTGGGGTCGGCGCGGCGTCGGCGGCGGTGGTCTTGACCGGCAGCGAGCGGGGCGCGGGGGACTGGACGCTCCACATCGAGGCGGTGCCGGAGAACGCAGAGGTCTTCGTGAACGGCGCGCCGCAGGGGATCGCGCCGACGAGCGTGCGCTCGGTGCCCGGCGGGCAGCCGGTGGAGATCAAGCTGGTCCACGCCGGGTACAAGCCGCGGGTCGAGACGCTGGAGCTGGATCGGCGGGGCGGCACCCAGCGCGTGCGCGCGGTGCTGGAGCCCGCCGAGGAGCGCGGCGGCGTGATCCTGGAGGTCGCGCCGCCAGGGGCGCGGGTCTTCGCAGACGGCGCGCCGCTGGTGCCCGAGCCCGACCGTCCGGGTCGCTTCGTGCTGGAGGGCAGCGGGGAGGTGAGCGCGGTGAGCCTCCGGGTGGAGCTGGAGGGGTATCAGCCGATGGAGGATCGGCTGGAGCTGCCCGCCCGCGCGCTGCGCCGCCACTCCATTGAGCTGCGCCCGCAGCGCGTGCGGGTCGAGGTCCGTGCGGAGCGCGAGGTGAGCGGCGAGGTGAGCATCGAGACGCGGGACTTCCAGACGCGGTGCGGGCTGCCGTGTACGGTGCGCGTGCCCTACAACCCGCAGGGTCGGGTGAAGGTCACCGCCGAGCTGGAGGGCAGCGAGGCGCCCTGGAGCAGCACCCAGCCGATGACCCCCGGCGGCCAGGTGACCTTCAACGTGCCGGCGCCTCGGGTGGTGCGCCCCGCCGAGCCGCGCCTGCGGGCGATCCTGGCCGGGCAGGGCGGGAGCCACGCCGTGCGGATGGCGGACGTCCACCTGAGCCGCACCCCCTCGGGGCTGCGGATGCTGGCGCTGCCCGAGGGCGTCCAGGTGTCGCTGCGCCACCAGTGGGACGCGGCGACCCGGCAGCTCCGGGTGACGCTCTCGTGCGATCCCTGGTGTCAGGTCTCGCTGGACGGCGCGAACCTGGGCCAGACGCCGCTGGCCAACATCACGCTGACGCCGGGGAGCCACCTCTTCCGCCTCTCCAACCACGACGCTGCGCTGCGGGTGATCTTTACGCCGTAGTTGTCTTGTTTTTGTGGTTGATTTGATTTGTTTTTGTTTGGGGAGGGGTCGGGATGCCTCCGGCGGCCAGGGGTCAGTGACCCCTGGACCCCGCTTCACTCGCGGCGGAGCGGGGCGCCGTGGTCATCCAGAGCCTCGTCCAGGAGATCGTCCAGCGGGTCGTGCTCGGCGCCCTTCATGTGGGCCTCGACGTGGGCGGCGACGTGGGCGGCGAGCCGCGCCAGCGACGCCTCGCGGCCTGTGACGTAGCGCTCCATCAGCTCCTGGAAGTCGCGGCTGCGCCGCCGGGTGTCGCGCTCGTCCCGGAGGCGCTCGGTCAGCTCCTCCCGCACGTCGATGTGGGGCATCTTGAGGGAGTGGTCGTAGTCGTAGAGGTAGCTGTGCCGGGGGCGCAGGGGCGGCGGCGCAGGGGCCTCCGCAGGCGCCGCAGCAGGCTCGCCCCGGATGGCGCGGATCAGCTCGGCCAGCATGGGGCCTTCGCGGAGGTGGAGATCGCGCTGCGGGTAGGGGATCTCGACGCCCTGCTCTTTGAGTACATCCCAGATGTGAAAGTTCAGCTCGCCTGTAAGCTGCTCGATGGGGATGCGCCGGACATCGATCCAGACCAGCAGCACAAAGTCCACCGAGTTGTCCCCGAACCCCTTCAGCCACACCCGCGGCGGCGGATCATGCAGCACCTCGCCGTGACGCCACGCCGCGTTGAGGAGCGCCTGCTCGACCAGGCGGACGTCGCTGCTGTAGTGGACCCCGACAGGGATCTGCACCCGGACGGTGGGGTTGCTGTAGGTGAAGTTGACGATGGAGGACTCCACCAGGCGGCTGGAGGGGATGACCACCTCGCGGTTGTCCGGGGTCACCAGGTGCACCGAGCGGGCCCCGAGGCCCTCCACGACGCCCACATAGTCGTCCACCCGGACCACGTCGCCCTTCTTCACGGAGCGCCCGAAGAGGAGGATGAAGCCGCTCACGAGGTTGCGCGTGATGTCCTGCAAGCCGAAGCCGATGCCGACGCCCAGGGCTCCGGCGAAGACCGTCAGGGCGCCCAGCTTCACCCCCAGCACGATCAGCGCCGCCAGCGCGCCCAGCACGAAGAGCGCGTAGTGGGCCACCGTGTTGATGGCGTAGCCCACCCCGACCTCGATCCCGAAGCGGGGGTAGACGCGCTCGTTCAGCGCGAGGCGCAGGAGGCGGCTGCCCAGGAGGAAGGCCACGAAGATCACCAGCGCCTTCCCCACCGAGTAGAGCGAGAGCGCGGCGCTCCCGACCCGCACCAGCGGGATCTGGAGGAGGTGGAGGACCAGGTCCTGCAAGCCAAGCAGGTGCAGGACCACCGCCACCGTCACGCCCCAGAGCGCCAGCGCGCTGGCGCGCTCCAGGCGCCGCAGGCTCTCCCGGCGCTCGACGTGGAGGGTCTGGCCGCGTCGGCGCCGGAAGAAGCTCTCCAGGCGCCGCTGGATCGCCGCCACCAGGGCCAGCGCCGCCATGATGCCGTAGCCGCGCACCAGGACGTAGGTCGCGGCGTTGTCGAAGCCCACCGCCCAGAGCAGCGTCAGGAGGATCGAGACGCCGACGACGCCCCGGTAGTAGCGCCCGATGACGTCGCGCAGCTTCGCGGCGAAGGTCCCGGGCTGCCCGGTGGGGAAGAACTCCATCACCTGGGCGCGCAGGCCGATCAGCCGCAGCGCCACCACCGCGATGGTGACCTTGTTCAAGAAGACCAGCACGCGGGAGACGTCGTGCCCCGCCTCGGCTCGGTAGCCTGTGGCCTCCACCACCACGAGCGTCACCTGAAAGGCCACGATCACCCGCAGGGCGCCCAGGACGAAGGCGTGGAGGCTCCGCACCTGCTCCGGGTCGATGGAGAGGAGCGTCCCGCCCAGGGTCGCCTTGAGGCCGCCCTCGGCCACCCGGTAGACGAGGAAGACCAGGAGGGCCTGCTCGACGGCCTGCGCGCCGAGGCTCGCCTCGGGGCCGAGGAGGGCTGCGGCCAGGCGGCCCAGCGCCAGGAGGGCCAGCGGCGCGAGGACGAGCGCGCCCCCGTCCGCCAGCGCGGCGCCGAGGCGCTGCGCCCACTCCGGGGCGCGCTCCTTCAGCCTGGAGCGCACCGCGGGGCCCAGGCGCCGCGCGCGCCGGTCGATGGCGAGGTGGAGCGTCAGGCCCGCCAGGAGGAGGACGAAGGGGATGACGCCGCGCAGCGGCGGCCCCAGCGGGTCGTCGAGCCAGGCCCACCAGCCCGCCTGGAGCTGCTCCCAGAGAGCTGCTGCGTCCTCCTCCAGCGCGGTGAAGGTCCCCAGGCCGAAGCCGATGGGCTCCCGGTCGAAGAAGGTCTTCCAGAGGGAGTCCTGCTCCAGCTGCTCCCCGAGGGTCTCGGCGTCGGGGGTGGGCAGCAGCTCGATCGCAGGCTGATCGCTCGGCGGTGCGTCAGGGGCTTCGCCGGTCAGTCCAGGGACGAGGTCGTCCAGCGGACCCTCCTGCGCCTGCGCCGCAGACGCCGCGCCCAGGAGGAGCGCCAGGAGGAGCGCCAGCCCCGCGAGGCGCGGCGAGATGAGCTGAGGGTATCGTCTTGAAGCTTTCAATGCATGAAGGGTATGGTTTCGCCGAGGCGATCCAGCGCCTCTCGGGCGCGCTGCGCGATCTCGGGGTGTTTGTCCATGGCGAGGCGCTGGAGGATCTTGCGGGCCTCGGGGTCGGCGGCGCGCTCCAGGAGGGGGAGGGCGCGGAGGGCCAGCGCGGCGTCTCCCCGATAGAACACCTCGACGAGGGCCTGGGTCACACTGGCGTCGCCCTGGGGGAGCGCGCGCTCCAGCACGCCGAGGGCGCGGAGGACGACCTCGCGCTCGGCGGCGCCGAGGGCGGCGCCGAGGGCCTGGAGGCTGCGGGGTGAGGGCGCTGGCAGGAGAGCCCCGCTGGGGGTGAGGGCGCCCAGCACCTCCAGGCCCCGCAAGCGCACCCGCGCGGCAGGGGCGGCGAGGGCGGCCCAGCCTGCGGGGGCCGCGGCGGCGGCGTGGCGCGGCTGGGGCGGGTCGGGGAGGGCGGCGAGGATGACGCCGAGGAGGCGCTCTGCGCTGCCGAGGAGGGCGCGGGCGTCTGCGGTGGGCTGGCCGCTTGAGGTCAGCATCCGCTGGGCGCGCTCGAGCTGGCGTGCGGTGAGGGCGGCCAGCTCGGGGAGGCTCCCCTCCAGGCGTGCGGCGGGGTGGTGGAGGAGGGCGCTGGTGGCCTCGTCCCGGACCCAGGCTTCGGCGTCGCCTGCGGCGACGACGAGGAGGGCCACGGCCTCGGCGGAGGGGAGGGCGCCGAGGGCGGCCACGGCGGCGGCGCGGACGAAGAGGTCCACGTGGCGGAGGAGGTGGGGGATGGCGCGCCGGAGGCTGGCGAGGGCGTCGCTCTCGTCGGGGATGCGCCCCTGGAGGGCGGCGATGGCCCGCAGGGCGTTGGCCTGGACGTCGGCCTCGGCGTCTCCGGGCTGGGTCAGGCGGACGAGGGCGGGGAGGGCGCGGGGGTCTTTGAGGGCGGCGAGGGCGTGGAGCGCGCTGCGCCGCCCGATGGCGTGCGCGCCGCTGAGGAGGCGGAGGAGGTGGGGGAGGGCGTCGAGTCCCTCGTCGTGGACGCGGGCGAGCAGCTCCCGGAGGGCGATCTCGCGGGTGGGGGCGTCGGTGGCCTGGAGGCCGAAGGTGATCTCCTCGACGGAGAGGCGTCGCTGGGCGACCTCGCGGGCGGTGGGCGGTGGCGCGGTGTCGAGGCGGAGGAGGGCCTCGGCGGCCTTCTCGGCGGCGAAGGGGTCCTTGTCCTTGAGGCCGCGCTCCAGCCAGGGGCGTGCGCGGGGGTCGCCCAGTCGGCCCAGGGCGGCCCAGGTGTAGGCGCGGACGAAGTCGTCCCGATCCTGCACCTGGCGGCCCAGCCAGCGGAAGAGGTGATCGGCCTGGGGGAGATGCGGCGAGGTGGCGGCGCAGATGGCCTGCATGGCGAAGGCGCGGTTGTCCCCGATCTCGGCGGCGTGGGCGTCCACATAGTCCATGAGCGCGCCGAGAGCCTGGGGGCTGGCGATCTGGAGGAGGGCGCGGAGGGCGCCCTGGCGGGCGCGGGGCTCCTCGGCGCCGAGGGCCTCGACGAGGGCCGGCACGGCGCCTTCGCCGCGCTCGACGAGGGCGGCGAGCGCGCGGTGTCGCTGCTCGCGGAGGGGGTGGTCGAAGAGGGCGATGAGGCGCCGGGCGAGGGCGTCGTCTTCGGCTCGTGGGTGGGCCTCGTGTTCGTGTCCTGCCATCGCGTGTCCCTGGGGCGCGGCGCCCTCGCCTGGCGCTGAGGCGCCTCGGGCGTGGGCGGGTTGTCTCGTCCTGGGAGATGTAGCATAGCGTGGAGGGTGGTGACCACTCGCCGCGTGTGCCCTGGAGCCGAGGAGACGAGATGAGCGACGACGAGCCCCGCTTTGCCCGCGTCCCGGGCCGCTTGATGCGGACCTTGAAGACCAGCCGCCTGACGGGGCTGGTCGGATCGAGCTACCTGGGGGGGCAGCTGCTGGATCGCCTCCGCTCGGCGGAGGACGCGGAGGCGGCCCGGACCGAGCGCCACCTGAAGAACGCGCGTCGGATCGTGAGCGCGATGTCGGAGCTGCGGGGGCCGATGATGAAGCTCGGGCAGCTGCTCTCGACGCACCGGGAGGCGCTGCCGGGGGAGTTTGTGGACGCGCTCTCGACGCTCCAGTCCAAGGCGCCGCCGATGCCCTGGGGGGACGTGCGCCGCCAGATCTTCGCGGCGCTGGGTGCGTGGCCGGAGGAGGTCTTTGTCTCCATCGAGCCGGAGGCGTTCGCGGCGGCCTCCATCGGGCAGGTCCACCGGGCGGTGGCGGAGGTGGACGGGGCGCAGGTGCGTGTAGCGGTGAAGGTGCAGTACCCTGCGGCGGACAGCATGGTGGAGGCGGATCTGCGGAGCATGGGCTCGGCGGTGGGGCTGGTGAAGGGGCTGGCGTCGGATCTGGGGGGGCAGGGGAAGCTGGACTTCACGCCGGTCTTCGAGGAGATCAGCGAGCATCTGCGCCAGGAGACGGACTACACGCGGGAGGCCTTCAACGCGCAGCTCCTGCGCGCGGTGCTGGCGGAGGTGCCGGAGGTGGTGGTGCCGCGGGTCTTCAACGCCTACTCCTCGTTCACGGTGATCACCTACGAGCTGCTGGAGGGGGTGACGTTGCAGGAGTTCCTGGCGACGCCGGGTGCGTCTGCGGCGCGGCGGCTCCAGGTGACGGAGACGCTGGCGCGTGCGTTCTGGACGCAGCTCTTCCGCAACGGGGTGATGCACGCGGACCCGCATCCGGGGAACTACCTGGTCCTGCCGGACGGTCGGCTGGGGCTTTTGGACTTTGGCTGCGTGAAGCTCTTCTCGGAGCGCTGGACGGAGGCGTTTTCGCGCCTGGTGCGGGCGCGGATCGCGGGGGACGCGGCGGCGGAGCTTCAGGCGATCCGCGATCTGGAGCTGGTGGACGATCCCGACGACGCGGCGGAGCTGGAGGACATGCGCCGGATCGGGGACTACTTCTCGGCGGGGCTGCTGGAGGACAAGCCCTGCCGCTTCGGTGCGGACTTCGACTACATGGCGTCGGGGCGCGGCCTGATCCAGCACTTCCTCCAGGCGCGGCGTATCCCGAAGTCACAGCGGGACTTTGTGTTTTTGACGCGAGTTATATTGAGTTTGTATGATTATTTCTCAAGATTGGATGCGGAGATGAACTACCACCGGCTGGCGATGCCCTATCTGGAGGGGGGGTGGCAGGGGCGTCGGGTGGTGATCCCGGGGTATTATCTGGGGGAGGGTGGGGATCACCAGGGGTAGGTGGTGAAGCGCCAGCGGTCGGCCTGGGGGCCCTTGGCGAGGTAGAGGGTGAGGCGCTCGGGCTGGGGTGCGTCGGTGAAGGAGGCCTCGACGTAGGCGGTGGCCTCGGCGGGTGAGGAGAAGACGACGCGCTGGGTGGTGAGGTGCTGGAGGGGGCGTGTGAGGAGGGGCGAGGCGAGGGCGCGGCGCTCGAAGAGATCGCGCGCGAAGTCGGCGCAGGGGGCCTGGGGGGCGTCGCACTGGAAGGCGATCAGCTCGGCCAGGAGGAGGTCGGCTTCGTCGAGGGTGGCGCGCTGGGCGGGCGGGAGGGTGGCGACCTGCTGCGCGCCGCGGCAGGTGTCGGGGGTGTGCTCGGCGCGGGCCTTGTCGAAGAGGCGCTGGAAGTTGGCGTCGCAGAGGACGCCCTGGCCCTGGCTGTCGACGTGGAGCTTGTAGAGGGCCTGGGGGTCGCGCCACAGGGCGGCGGCTTCCAGGGCGGCGACGCTCTGGCGCACCTCATCCTCCGGGCTGCTGCACCCTGCGGCGCAGAGAAGTACGAATACACAAAAATACTTCCGCATAGAGCACGGGCCAAGAAGGGGATTCTCAAGGGGAGCTTCCCCTTGAGCGGGTCTGGGCAGGGCCCAGCGGGTCTGGGCAGGGCCCAGCGGGTCTGGGCAGCGCCCAGGAAAGCACGCGCGCCTGCGGCGCGCAAGGTGTTGGGGTTCGCCTGCGGCGCCTGGGGCGGCGCCTGGGGTGAGGGGCCTCCGGCGGCCAGGGGAAGCTCCCCTGGACCCCATAAAAGATCAGGGCCGGCGGGGTTGCCCCCAGCCGGCCCGTAGCGTGCGGCGAGTCCAGCCCGTCATCCGTGACGGGTCTTACGGTTGGGCTCATCTTGAGCCCCGACCTCGGGCACAACGTCGAGGTATCGGTTGATCGAGAGGTCGAGGTACTCCTCGCTGAGCTCGATGCCGACGTAGCGGCGTCCGTTCATGGCGGCAGCGATGCCGGTGGTTCCGGAGCCGTTGAAGGGGTCGAGGACGCGGTCGCCCTCGTTCGTCGCCGCGCGGATGATGCGGTCGAGGAGGGCGAGCGGCTTCTGGGTGGGGTGCTTGCCGTGGATCTTCTCTTCTTTGCGCGGGGCGGTGAAGGTCCACATGGAGCGCATCTGCTTGCCGCCGTTCTCTTCCTTCATCTCGGGGTAGTTGAAGGTGTGTCGGGACTTGTCGCCGCGCGCCGCCCAGAGGATGGTCTCGGTGGAGTGGGTGAAGTAGCGGCAGGAGAGGTTGGGCGGTGCGTTGGGCTTGAACCAGGTGATGTCGTTGAGGATCTTGAAGCCCAGCTCCTGGAGCGCGAAGCCGATGCTGTAGATGGTGTGGTGCGTGCCCGAGATCATGAGGGAGCCGTTGGGCTTGAGGAGCCGCTGGCAGTGTCCGAGCCAGTCGCGGTTGAAGGCGTGGTTGGACTGGATGCCGCTGGAGCGGTCCCAGGCGCCTTTATCGACGGAGACGCGCTTGCCGGACTTGCAGGTCATGCCGCCGTTGCTGAGGAAGTAGGGCGGGTCCGCGAAGATGAAGTCGAAGCTGGCGTCCTGGAGCTGGGGCATGACGCCGAGGCTGTCGCCCTGGTAGAGGACGAAGTGCTCCTGGCGGCTGTCGATGAAGTAGGCCTCGGGGGGCTCGGGTGCCGGAGGCGTGTCGTTGTTCTTGGCCTCGACGACCTTCAATCGGGCTCGCGCCATGCTCGTGCTCCTTTCGTCGCGATCTTACTTGAAGATCGCGCGTGTCAATGAGAAATCCATCTCTCTTTGATCAGATCTTCCCTGAGCCGCGAGGAGAGGAGCGCGACAGGTGGCGCAGCGACGGAGGGAGAGGTGATCTCGTGTTGGATCCCGGCAGGACCGGGATCTGAGACGAGGGGTACCGCCACCCCCGGATCCGGTCAACAAAAGCGAAGATAGGCCTTGGGTCGGTGCAGCGTCAACCTGAACGGAGCAAAAAGTGATCGCCCGGCGGAGATCGGGCCGATCTTTTGCGGAGATCGTTCTGGTGGATCTCGACCTCGATCACGACGGGGTCGGGATCTCTCAGGGCGTGTTCAGTAGTCGGCATCTCCAAAGAAAAAATTTTCGTGGCACACTGTGATCCACGTCTCTCGATTGACGCTGAGCGGCAGGCGCGCCTATAAGGGGCAGAGCTTCGCGGCGGCGCCTGAAGGGGGCGCGCGCGCAGGACCCATGACGCAGGAGAGCTGATGAGCGCAGGCCTCAACCCCCTCCAGCAGCCGAGCCCGGGCTATACGCCGCGGGAGAAGGTGCGCTTTGTGACGGCGGCGAGCCTCTTTGACGGGCACGACGCGGCGATCAACGTGATGCGCCGCATCTTGCAGGCCTCGGGCGCGGAGGTGATCCATCTGGGTCACAACCGCTCGGTGGCGGAGGTGGTGCGCGCGGCGGTGCAGGAGGACGCGCAGGGGATCGCGCTCTCGTCGTACCAGGGCGGTCACATGGAGTACTTCCGCTATGTGTATGATCTGCTTCGGGAGTACGGCGCAGGTCACGTGCGGATCTTCGGTGGAGGGGGCGGTGTGATCGTGCCGCACGAGCAGGCGGCGCTGCACGCGTACGGCATCGACCGGATCTTCAGCCCGGAGGACGGCCGTCGGCTGGGGCTCCAGGGGATGATCGACGCGATGCTGGAGGTGGCGGATTTTTCGACGGTGGCGCGTGCGGGGTGGCCGGACATGGGTCGGCTGGCGTCGGGCGGCGCGGCGGATGTGGCGCGTGCGATCACGCTGGCGGAGGGTGGGCGGCTGGGTGAGCTGGCGCTGCCGTCGCGGTCGGGTGAGCGGGCGTTGGTGGTGGGGTTGACGGGGACGGGGGGTGCGGGGAAGAGCTCGTTGACGGACGAGCTGCTGCTGCGGCTGCTGCGGGACTTTCCGTCGCGTCGCTTCGCGATCCTGGCGGTGGACCCGAGCCGTCGGCGGACGGGGGGGGCGCTGCTGGGGGATCGGATCCGGCTGAACAGCCTGGACACGGATCGTGTGTATATGCGGAGCCTGGCGACGCGGGAGTCGCGCTCGGAGGTGGCGTCGAGCCTGGACGACGCGGTGGCGGTGTGTCAGGCGGCGGGCTTTGATCTGATCCTGGTGGAGACGAGCGGGATCGGGCAGGGGGACGCGGCGATCACGGAGCACTGCGACGCGTCGCTCTATGTGATGACGTCGGAGTTTGGTGCGCACAGCCAGCTTGAGAAGATCGAGATGCTGGACTATGCGGAGCTTGTGGCGATCAACAAGTTTGATCGGGCGGGTTCGGAGGACGCGCTGCGCGCGGTGCGCAAGCAGGTGCGTCGCAACCGTCAGGTGCCGTATGGGACGCCCGACGAGGCGCTGCCGGTCTTTGGCACGATGGCGAGCCACTTCCACGACGGGGGTGTGAACGCCCTCTATGCGCGGCTGCTGGAGACGCTGGAGGCGAAGGGGGCGACGCGGTGGCCGAGCCGGCTGCGCCCGGCTTCCGGCGAGGTGCTGGCGCCGACCTCGGGGGAGCGTCAGGCGATCATCCCGCCGGAGCGGAGCCAGTATCTGGCGGAGATCGCGGCGTCGGTGCGTGGCTACCACCGGGAGACGGAGCGGGAGGCGTCGGCGGCGCAGCGCGCGCAGCATCTGACCACGGCGCTGGAGGTCGTGTCGGGGTTGGGCGGCGAGGCCGTGGAGGCGTTGCAGGCGGCGCGTGCGGAGGCGGAGGGGAGGGTGTCGGCGTCGTCGCGGGGGCTCCTGGCGGAGTGGCCGGAGCTGAAGGCGTCGTACGCGGGGCGGACGGTGAGCTACGCGGTGCGGGGGCGGACGCTGGAGGTGGAGGCGTCGGTGGAGACGCTCTCGGGGACGCGGATCCCGAAGGTGGCGCTGCCGAAGACGACGGACGCGGGGGAGCTGCTGCGCTGGCTGCGGAGCGAGAACCTGCCGGGTCGCTTCCCGTTCACGGCGGGGCTCTACCCCTTCCGTCGGGAGGGTGAGGAGCCGATGCGTCAGTTCGCGGGGGAGGGGACGCCGGAGCAGACGAACCGGCGCTTCCACTACCTCTGCGAGGGGACGCCGTCGAAGCGGCTCTCGACGGCGTTTGACTCGGTGACGCTCTACGGGGAGGATCCGCACGAGCGCCCGGATATCTATGGGAAGATCGGGGAGTCCGGGGTGAGCGTGTGCACGCTGGACGACATGAAGCAGCTCTACGCGGGCTTTGATCTCTGCGCGCCGGACACGTCGGTGAGCATGACGATCAACGGCCCGGCGCCGATCATCCTGGCGCTCTTCTTCAACACGGCCATCGATCAGCAGGTGGAGCGCTTCGAGGCGTCGGAGGGCCGCGCGGCGACGGCGTCGGAGCGGGAGTCCATTGCAGCGCGGACGCTCCAGGTGGTGCGCGGGACGGTGCAGGCGGACATCCTGAAGGAGGATCAGGCGCAGAACACCTGCATTTTCTCTACGGAGTTTGCGCTCCGTATGATGGGGGATATCCAGGAGTTCTTCATTCAAAAAGGGGTGAGGAACTACTACTCTGTCTCGATCTCGGGCTATCACATCGCGGAGGCGGGCGCGAACCCGATCTCGCAGCTGGCGTTCACCCTGGCCAACGGCTTCACCTATGTGGAGTCGTACCTGCGCCGGGGGATGGAGATCGACGCGTTTGCGCCGAACTTGAGCTTCTTCTTCTCCAACGGCCTCGATCCGGAGTACACCGTCCTGGGGCGGGTGGCGCGGCGGATCTGGGCGGTGGCGATGCGGGATCTCTACGGGGGATCGAGCCGCAGCCAGCAGCTCAAGTACCACATCCAGACCTCGGGGCGGAGCCTGCACGCCCAGGAGATCCAGTTCAACGACATCCGGACGACGCTCCAGGCGCTCCTGGCGCTCTGGGACAGCTGCAACTCGCTGCATACCAACGCCTACGACGAGGCGATCACGACCCCCACCGAGGAGTCGGTGCGCCGCGCCGCCGCGATCCAGCTCATCATCAACCGCGAGTACGGCCTGACGAAGAACGAGAACCCCTGGCAGGGCTCGTTCATCGTGGAGGAGCTGACGGCGCTGGTGGAGGAGGCGGTCTTGCAGGAGTTTGAGCGGCTGGCGCGGCGCGGCGGGGTGCTGCCGGCGATGGAGCTTCAGTACCAGCGCGGGCGCATCCAGGATGAGTCGATGCTCTACGAGATGAAGAAGCACAGCGGGGAGCTGCCGATCATCGGGGTCAACACCTTCCTGAGCCCGGCCCAGCTCCGGGGCGAGTACGAGCTGCCCGAGACGCCGCTCTCGCGGGCGACCCCGGAGCAGAAGCAGGGCCAGATCGACCGCCTGCGGGCCTTCCAGGCCCGCCACGCGGCGGCGGCGCCCGGGGCGCTGGCGCGGCTCCAGGAGGTGGCGACGGGGGGAGGCAACATCTTCGCGGAGCTGATGCAGACGGCGCGGGTGGCGAGCCTGGGGCAGATCACCCACGCGCTCTATGAGGTCGGCGGGCGTTACCGTCGCAACATGTAGTTTTTAAAGGGAAAACCATCACGCCTGGAGGGCCCTATGGTCCCGGTTCCTCTCCTCGTGGCCGAGCTGCTCGGCGGGAACGGCCTCGACAACCTCGGTGAGGGCGAGTTCATCATCCCGGAGTCGATGATCCAGGCGGCGCTTGGGGGCCTGGAGCTGCCGCTGCCCATCGCCGGGGTGGCGGTGGAGTGCCGGTCGGGCTTCTTCAAGGTCATCGTACGCCTGGATCTGAGCGCGCAGGGGCTGGCGATCAAGCCCCAGGTGGAGCAGATGTTCGATCTGGAGCGGCTGCGGATCGACCCGCTCAACCAGTTCATCCTGCTCAAGCCTCGCGGGGGGCTGATCGTGCGGGAGGAGACGCTGGATCGGCAGCGGATCTCGCCGCTGGCGCGGGCGGTGGTCCAGACGGTCCTGCACACGCCGACGCTCTTGAAGCTGGTGCGGGATCGCTTCCCGCGCTCGGTGCACTACGAGAACGGGCGGCTCCACATCAACCTGGCGGCGGTGGGCTTGATGGAGAGCCCGCTGGGGCGTCCGATCCCGCTGGGGCATGTGGAGCTGAAGATCCTGGATTTTTTGACGATCCGGGACGTGGACATCCGGCGGGAGAAGGTCGTGATCCGCTTCCGCTTCGAGAAGGAGCGCCTGCTGGAGCACCTGCGCCAGCCAGCGCCGAAGGTGGAGGTCGAGGCGGAGGCGGAGGCGGAGCGCCCGGCGGGGCCGCGCCTCCTGCCGGGGAGCGTCGAGGCGCCGCCGCGCAAGCGCGACCGCATCCTGGGGGCGGTGAAGGGGGTGCGGGGGTTGCTCCGGCGCCCTTGAGCGGGGGTCTGGGGGAGCTTCCCCCAGCCGCCGGAGGCACCCCGAGCCCAAGAAAAAAGACAGTAATTTTTATAAAAATTACTGTCTTTTTTCTTGGGCTCGGGGTGCCT
>CAUJGC010000194.1 GCA_963169075.1 Myxococcota bacterium | reverse complement strand
GCCCCGGGGGGGACCGGCCCCGTTCCGCCGACGCACCGAAGCGATGCCGGCGGTTACGGGGCCGGGGGGGGAGCCGACACGGGGGGGCCCGGCCCCGTTGCTCCTGCGAGCGCAGCGGAGCAGGAGCTTACGGGGCCGGGGGGGTTGCCGTCACGGGGGGGACCGACCCTGTTCCTCCTGCTTCGCTGTGCGCAGCAGGAGCTTACGCAGCCGGGGGGGTCCGCCTTGACACCTCCGCGACCCCGGTGATAGCTTGCCGCTCCGCAGCTTGTCCGGCACCCAGGCCCCCGCATGGCGCCCACCTCAGGCCCGAGGGCGACGGGGACGGCGCGGACGCCAGCCTTCCATGCGAGAGGAGCTTCACTGGATGCATAAGAATTATATTGGATTTTTTGTTGTTCTGTCCATGCTCTGCATGAGCAGCGTCGCGCTCGCGCAGCCGAAGGAGGGAGAGCAGCCTGCGGGCGGCTCACCTCAGATCAAGGTCAAGCCTGCGGAGCAGGCGGCAGAGCCCAAGGCGGCTGCCGAGGGAGAAGGCGAGGAGGAGGAGGAGGAGGAGACGACCGAGACCCCGATCAAGGTCGCCAACCCGCAGCCGGAGATCAAGCCGGCCCCGACGCCGGAGCCCCCCAAGGAGCCCGAGACCGCCGCCGAGCTGCCCCCGGACGACGCCTTCGAGGCCATCCCCGAGATCGACGCCGAGGTCCTGGAGGAGATCACCCCGCGCCAGTCCTACCCGTGGGTCGAGCACCACGGCATGTTCCGCTTCCGCGCGGACCTCTTCCACAACCTGGACCTCAACACCACGGGCACCAGCCCCATCCTGCCGCCGCCGGAGTCCTACCTGCCGGAGGGCAACCCCGCCCAGTCCGACGCCGAGATCTACGCGGGCGCCAACATCCGCTTCCGCTACTCCCCGACGCTGCACATCTTCGAGGACCTCAAGATCCACCTCCAGCTGGACGTCCCGGACAACCTGGTCCTGGGCTCCGCGCCGGACGGCGCCCGCATCGGCAGCGCGCCCCTCCGGCCGGACATCCCCAAGATCGCCTTCACCGGCGGCCAGCTCCCGCCGGAGGGGCGCTTCGGCCTGCGCGTCAAGGAGGCCTACGGCGAGGTCAAGACGTTCATGGGCGTCCTGCGGGCGGGGCGCATGGCGAGCCAGTGGGGGCTGGGGATGCTCGCCAACGGCGGGCAGTGCATCGACTGCGACTACGGGGACTTTGTGGATCGGGTGATGTTCATCACCCGGGTCGCCGGGATCTACGGCATCCTCGCCTATGACTTCGTGAACGAGGGCCCCATCGGGTACAACGACAACGACCCCTACGGCCAGCCGCTGGACCAGTCGCAGCTGGACGACGTGAACGAGTACGTGGGCGCGCTCCTCTACGCGCCGCTCTCCCCGGAGGAGAAGGAGAAGCAGCTCCGCGTCCTCAAGGAGGAGCGCAAGCCGGTCATCAACGGCGGCTTCTACTTCGTCTACCGGGATCAGACCGCCTCCTTTGAGGACTTCAAGCTCAACGACACCAACTCGGCCCGCGAGCTGCCCGAGCTGGAGGCCCGCGACGCCCAGGCCTTCATCCCCGACCTCTGGCTGAAGTTCCTCTGGGAGCCGCGCTACCAGACCTCGATCCGCCTGGAGCTGGAGGCGAGCTACATCTATGGCTCCATCGGCTACGTCTCGCTCCCGGCGTCGGGTGACGTGGCGGACTGCTTCGGGGCCAACGGCTCGACGGCGGGGTGCCAGGATCGGCAGCGCGACGTCCGGCAGCTGGGCATCGCCTTCCAGAGCGAGGTCAAGCTCAACTCGTTCTTCCGCTTCGGCCTGGACGCGGGCTACGCCTCGGGGCGCGACGAGTACGGCTTCCAGCTCAAAGACGGCAAGGTGGACGCGGAGACGCCGCCTTCAAACTTCAAGTTCGACCGCGACTACATCGTGGACATGATCCTCTTCCGCGAGATCATCGGCGCGGTGACCAACGCCACCTACTTCAAGCCCTGGGGTCAGCTGGACTTCTGGACCCGCAACAACGACACCTTCGGCTTGAACCTGGCGGGCATCTACTCCTTCGCCAACGACGCGGGCGCGACGCCCAGCGGCGAGTCGGCGCTGGGCGCCGAGCTGAACTCGATGCTCTTCTACCAGGAGGAGGGCCGCTTCCGGGCGGACCTCGCCTATGCGCTCCTCTTGCCGCTGGCGGCCTTCAACGAGGTGGAGGGTCGTCCGCGCCTCTCCTACCCCGGCTTCACGGAGCCCTCCTTCGGCCCCAACGACAACCGCGAGGCGGAGATCGCCCAGACGGTGCAGGCGCGCCTCTTCTGGTTCTTCTGAGCCCTGCTGCCCGGCGTTCGCTGCGCCGCAACATAGGAGCGCCCCGTGATTTGCTGCAACGCAACAAGCCCCTCGAAGGACTTATTGTGCATCGCAGCAAGGCGCGGGGCGCTCCTTTTTTGCGCCGCAACATGGGCCGCCTGCGCCTTCACCGCCCCCCCCTACCCCACCCCGCCACCCACCCCGCCCCTACCCTGCCCCACCCCGGAGCTGACCCTCGTCGAAGGCCAGCCCCGCGGGCTCCTCATGGAGCTGCGCTGGGCGGACACCCTCCCCCCCTCCTGCGTCGCGCCGGACGCCTCCGTCGTCCTCCTGCGCCAGCACCTCCCTGACGACGCCGCCGACGCGCCGCCCCCCTTCACCCCGCTCCACGAGCTGCCCCTCGACACCCGGCCCCAGCCCGCCCGCTTCCTGGACCCCACCCCGCCCCTCGACGCCACCCTCCGCTACACCCTCGCCCTCGTCACCCCGGACGG
>CAUJGC010000193.1 GCA_963169075.1 Myxococcota bacterium | reverse complement strand
GCCCCCCCGTCACGGGGGGGGCCGGGGGCGTTCGTCCGGCCGAGCAGGCCGGACGTTACGCCCCCGGGGGGGTCAGCGCCGCCAGCGACGCCTCCAGGGCGGCCTTGCGGGCCTCGAACTCCGCGAGCTTGGCGCGGTCCTTCTCGATGACCTCGGGGGGGGCCTTGGCGACGAAGCCGGGGTTGCCGAGCTTCTTGGCGAAGAAGGCGATCTCCTTCTCCATCCTGGCGATCTCCTTGCGGAGGCGCGCCGTCTCCTCGTCGAGGTCGATGAGCCCCTGGAGGGGGATGTGGATCTCGACGCCCTGGAAGACGGTGGTGGCGGTCTGGGCAGGTCGCTCGGCGGTGGTCTCCAGGCGGAGGTCGTCAAGGCGGGCCTGGGTGAGGAGGTAGGTGCGGGTGCGCTCGATCTGGGCGCGGGTGTCGGCGTCGTCGCAGAGGAGGATCGCCTGGGGGATCTGGACGTTGGGCTTGACGTTCGTCTCGCCGCGGATGGTGCGGATGGCCGAGATCAGCTCAATGGCCAGGTTCAGGTCCGCCGCCTCCTGCTCGAAGCGCAGCGCCGGGTCCGCCTGGGGCCAGGGGGCCACGCAGAGGGAGGGGGCCTCCACGCCGGTGCGCGGGAGGTGGTGCCAGAGCTCCTCCGTGATGAAGGGGCAGATGGGGTGGAGGAGGCGGAGGGTCTGCTCCAGGACGTGGGCCAGGACCGCGCGGGTGGAGGCGGCGTCGCCGTCGAGGGTGGCGGCCTCGTCGCGTCCGTAGAGGACCGGCTTGGACAGCTCGATGTACCAGTCGCAGAGCTCCTTCCAGATGAAGTTGTAGAGCGCCTGGGCGGCGTCGTTGATGCGGAAGGCGTCCAGGGCCTGGGTCGTCTCCTCGATGGTGCGCTGGAGGCGCCCGAGGATCCAGCGATCCGCCGGGGTCAAGCGGGCCGTGGTCACGTCCAGCGCCGCCACGGGGTGCTCCTTGAGGTGCATGAGCGCGAACTTGGTGGCGTTCCAGAGCTTGTTCATGAAGGCGCGGTAGCCCTCGACCCGCTTGACGTCCAGCTTGATGTCGCGCCCCTGGGCGGCGTAGACCGCCAGGGTGATGCGGAGGGCGTCGGCGCCCTGCGGGCGGATGCCCTCGGGGAAGTCCTGGAAGAGCATGGCGTAGTTGTCGCGCTCCTCCGGGTCGATGCCGTCGGGGGAGACGCCGTAGATGACGTGGAGGGGATCGATCACGTTCCCCTTGGTCTTGGACATCTTCTGGCCGTCCTTGTCGCGCACCATCGCGTGGAGGAAGACCGTGCGGAAGGGCACCTCCCCCATGAAGTGGAGCCCGAAGAAGATCATGCGGGCCACCCAGAAGAAGATGATGTCAAAGCCCGTCTCCATGACGGAGGTGGGGTAGAACTTCTTGAGGGTGTCGGTCTGCTCGGGCCAGCCCATCGTGGTGAAGGGCCAGAGGCCGCTGGAGAACCAGGTGTCCAGCACGTCCTCGTCCTGCTGGATCTCGGCGCTGCCGCACTCGCCGCAGGCGGTGGGGGTGGTGCGGGCCACGGTCACGCCGCCGCAGGCGTCGCAGTGCCAGGCCGGGATGCGGTGGCCCCACCAGAGCTGGCGGGAGATGCACCAGTCGCGGATGTTGTTCATCCACTCGAAGTAGACCTTGGACCAGGACTCGGGGACGAAGGTGATGCGCCCGTCCTCCACCGCCTGGATGGCGGGCTCGGCCAGGGGCTGCATCTTGACGTACCACTGGGTCATGGGCAGGGGCTCCACGATCACGCCCGAGCGCTGGGAGCGCCCCGGCATGAAGCGGTGCTCCTCGATCTTGACCAGGCGCCCGGCGGCCTCCAGGTCCGCGACGATGCGCTTGCGGGCCTCGTAGCGCTCCAGGCCGCGGTAGGCCTCGGGGGCGTTGTCGTTGATGCGGGCGTCGAAGCCGATGACCTGGATGGCCTCCAGGCCGTTGCGCTGGCCGCACTCCCAGTCGTTGAAGTCGTGGGCGGGGGTGATCTTGACCGCCCCCGATCCGAAGGCCGGGTCCGCCGAGAGCGGGTCCGCGATGATGGGGATCCTGCGCCCGGTCAGCGGCAGGTCGAGGGTCTTCCCGATGATGTCCTGATAGCGCGGGTCGTCGGGGTGGACCGCCACGGCGGTGTCCCCCAGCATCGTCTCGGGGCGGGTGGTCGCCACGGTGATGGAGCGGGTGGGGTCGTCGCTCAGCGGGTAGCTGAGGTGCCAGAGGTGCCCGGCCTCCTCCTCCTGCTCCACCTCCAGGTTGGAGAGCACCGTCTGGCTCTCGGGGTCCCAGTTCACCAGGCGGTTGGCCCGGTAGATGAGGCCCTGCTCCCAGAGGCTCACGAAGACCTCGCGCACGGCCTCGGAGAGGTCGGGGTCCATGGTGAAGCGCTCGCGCTCCCAGTCGAAGGAGGAGCCCAGGACCTTGAGCTGCTCGCGGATGCGCCCGCCGTACTTCTCCTTCCAGGCCCACACGCGCTCCAGGAAGGCCTCGCGGCCCAGGTCGTGCCGCGAGATGCCCTGGCGGCGCAGCGCGCGCTCCACCACGGTCTGCGTCGCGATGCCGGCGTGGTCGGTGCCGGGGAGCCAGAGGGCCTCGAAGCCCGCCATGCGCTTGTAGCGGATGAGGATGTCCTGGATCGTCATCGTCAGGCCGTGCCCCATGTGGAGCGAGCCCGTGATGTTGGGCGGCGGGATCAGGATGGTGAAGGGCTCCTTGGTGGAGCGCTCGTCGGCGTGGAAGAACCCACGCTCCACCCACCAGGGGTACCACCCCTGCTCCACCTGGCTCGGGTCGTAGGCCCCTTCAAGGCCGCTCAGCGGCTTGGGAAGATCGGTGCTTGTCATGGGAGTTCAGCTCCATTGCGATGCGAGACCCCCCCGGGGCCGTAGCGTCGGGCTCGGGCAAAGCCCGGCCCGACGCACGGCCCCGGCCCCCCCGATGCCGGGGGGGCCCCGACGGGTCGCGGGAGGGCGCCCGGTCGCGGGGGGGTGGGTGGGGTTGGGTTGGGACACGGGAAGGCGGCGGGACGGGCGCCTCCGCGCGCACGCGCGCGTCGCCACCCCGCGGCGCGCGCGACCCGTCGGTGCCCCCCCTACATAGGGGGGGCCGGGGCCGTG
>CAUJGC010000192.1 GCA_963169075.1 Myxococcota bacterium | reverse complement strand
GAGGAGCGGGGATGGGGTGTTGGGGCGCGGCGGGAGGCTGTCGAGGTCGTCCGGAGCGTCCGGGTGGGGTTTCTGGTCGGGGAGGTTGGCGGGCTGGAAGATGGCGGTGGGTGTGGCGGTGGAGGCCTCCTGGGGCACGGCGGGGCCGAGCCCGGGGAGGGTCATGGGAGGCGGCGGGATGACGCGGGGCTGGGGCAGCTCGGGGTGGAGGGAGGCGGTGGAGGCGCGGAGGGCGTCCTCCATGGCCTGGGCGTCGGGGTAGCGCTCGGCGGGCTCTTTGGCGAGGGCGCGGAGGATGACGTGGGCGAAGGGGAGGGCGGCGAGGTCGGGCGGGAGGTCGGGGATGGGGTGTGAGATGTGCTTGAGGGCGATGTCCATGGGGCTCTGGCCCTCGTAGGGGGGCTCGCCGGTGAGGAGCTGGAAGGCGATGCAGCCGATGGAGTAGACGTCGATGGCGGGGGTGAGGTGTCGCTCGCCCATGGCCTGTTCGGGGGCCATGTACTGGGGTGTGCCGCAGACCATGCCGTGTGCGGTGAGGCTGCGCCCGTTGTCCAGCTCGGAGACGCCGTCTCCGATGGCCTTGGCGATGCCGAAGTCGAGGATCTTGACGCAGGGGGTGTCGTCCTGGAGGGCGAGGAAGATGTTCTCGGGCTTGAGGTCGCGGTGGATGATGCCCTTGGCGTGGGCTTCGGCGAGGGAGGCGAGGGTCTGGAGGAGGAGGCCGAGGGTCTGCTGGGGGGAGAGGGGTCCGGCGTGTTGGAGGTGGTCGTGGAGGTCTTCGCCCTGGAGGTACTCCATGGCCATGTAGGGGAGGCCCTCGACGTCGGTCTCGGCGCCGTACTCCCCGAAGGCGAAGACCTGGACGGTGTGTGGGCTGGAGAGTGCGGAGACGAGGCGTGCCTCGCGCTTGAAGCGTTCAGCGACCTGGGGGTTGGCGAGGGCGCGGGGGTGGAGGAGCTTGAGGGCGACGCTGCGCTTGAGGTCGAGCTGCTCTGCGAGGAAGACGACGCCGAAGGCGCCGCGTCCCAGCTCGGGGCCGAGGCGGAAGCGTCCGTCGATGATCTCACCGGCTTTGGGGATGCGTACGATGCCAGACATGGTGGGGGGTTCCTGAGCAGGCGCGAGGCCGTGGGCTCATCTCTGCTTCCAGTGGTAACATTACGCCGGGGTGCGCCGCAATTCCAGCGGGCCAAAATCTGGAGCACGGCGCGGGGGTTGGCATCGGGCGGAGGGGTCGCTATCTTGAGTGGGCCGCGGGCCAGCGGACCCGGCGCGGTTGTCGCGGCGTGGAGCCTGTCGGTGCGCAGCGCAGCGGGAGTTCGCCTTGAAGTATCACGATATGACTCGAAATTGCTTTGTTTTTGCTGCCATTTCTCTTGCTGCCTGGGGCTGCGCGCCGCCGAGCGGCGGCGCGGGCGGCGGAACCAACGGCGGGACGAGCGGCGCGGTCGCGCCTGCGGCGAGCGCTCCTGCGCCGCTGGACCCGGGCTACGCGCTGAAGAAGGACGCGGAGCTGGAGGGGCTGCTGGTGCGTGCGGCGGGGGAGTGCCGGGTGGCGGGGAGCGCGGGTCGCCCGGAGGGGTGTGACGCGCTGGACAAGTCGATCGACGCGCGCATCCGGGCGTTGGGTCCGGAGTCGCTGGACACGCTGGTGCCCTTCATGGTGAGCGGCGAGGCGACGCCGTCGTCGCTGGCGGTGTGGTATCTGGGTGCGAACTTCCCGCGGGCGATCGTGGCGCGGGTGGCGCAGGACCCGTCGAAGGTGAGCGAGGGGCAGGTGCTCTACCTGCTGGCGGCGGCGCGTCGCCTGGAGACGCAGGAGCAGGGTGCGCACCGGGTGGCTCGGGTGGCGGTGTCGCTGGCGACGCTGAAGGGGATGATCGAGCCGGTGCGGACCTTCTGGAGCGAGGCGAAGGATCCGGACGTGCGGGCGGCGGTGGTGGGGGCGTCGATGCGCTATGGGCGGATGCAGCTCTTCGACGTGGTGGAGCGCTCGGCGGGGAGCGAGGAGCCGCGGGAGCGCGTGGCGGCGTTCCAGGCGGTGCACTCGATGCCGGCGTGGACGGACGCGGAGCAGGAGAAGCTCTGTCCGTGGATGGGCGGCTTCCTCCAGGAGGAGGAGGCCTCGCAGACGCAGCTGATCGCGAGCAGCCTGCTGCGCTGCGGCGGCGAGTGGAGCAAGAAGGTGGTGGAGGAGGGTCGTCGCCGTGTGGCGGCGGGGACGTGGGGTCGCTCCTTCGGGATGGCGCTCCGGGAGGTGTGCCAGGGCTCCGGGGCGGGCGTGGAGCTGGGCGAGGAGCGCAGGGCGCGCTGCGCGGAGGTGCGTGAGGTGATGCGCTCGGTGGCGGAGAGCGAGCAGCTCGGGGTGGAGGAGCGTGGGCAGGCGATCGACACGTTCGCGATGTACTGGCCTGACGCGGCGTCGCTGGAGCAGCTGAAGGGTTACGCCGCGCTGGAGAACCCGGTCTTGAAGGAGCGCGCGAAGCGCGGCGCGGAGGCGATCGAGCAGCGGATGAAGGCGTCGAAGGCGCCGTGAGGAGGTGGCGATGGAGCCAGCGTTGATCGAGGTGCCCGAGCGTATCGAGACGCCTCGCCTCGTGCTTCGGGCGCCGCGGGCGGGTGACGGCGCGGCGATCCACCGGGCGATCCTGGAGACCTTCCCCGAGCTTCAGCGGTGGATGGTGTGGTGTCAGGGCGTGCCGTCGGTGGAGAAGGTGGAGGCGGACGCGCGGGACGCGCAGGCGAGCTTCATCCGCCGCGAGGATCTGCGGCTGCACATCTACCGTCGTGAGGATGATCACTTCATCGGCTGCACGGGGCTGCACGCGATCCATTGGGAGGTGCCGCGCTTCGAGATCGGCTACTGGTGTCGGGCGACAGCGCAGCGCCAGGGGTACATCGCGGAGGCGGTGCGCGGGCTGCTGCGCTGCGCGCTGGATGATCTGGGGGCGAAGCGTGTCGAGATCCGCTGTGATCCCAGGAACCTGGGGAGTGTCCGCGTCGCGGAGGCCGTGGGGATGCCGCTGGAGGCGCGGATGGTGAACCAGACGGTGGACGTGGAGGGTGAGGCGCGGGACACGCTGCTCTACGCGGTGACCCCGGCGCAGCGCGGGGCGTTGCGGCTGGCGTTTGAGCGCTGAAAAAATGTCGCCGCTCCCCTTGCGTTTCGGTGCTGGCTGTTATAATGTCCAGTGTTGCGACGGCCGACGCGCAGACGCCCCCACCGGAACGGCAGCCTATGGAAGCAGAGACGATGCGTGGACATGAGGAGATGCCAGCCTGGCTGAGCGATGGGCCAGGGTATGACGATCTGGAGGCGCCGCCCGATCTGGAGGAGGAGGCGTGGTGGGAGGAGGACGCGGCGGCTGCCGCGGGGCCTCCTGTCGAGGCCGGTCGTCCGCTGATCGACGTGGACGCCCAGCCGGAGGTGCTGGAGGAGACGCTGCTGCGGAGCTTCGGGCACCGGGGCTTCCGCGACGGGCAGCGGGAGGTGATCGAGACGCTGCTGCGGGGTCGCTCGGCGCTGGCGGTGATGCCGACGGGGGCGGGCAAGAGCCTCTGCTACCAGCTGCCGGCGATGCTGATGCCCGGGGTGACGCTGGTGATCTCGCCGCTGATCGCCTTGATGAAGGACCAGGTGGACGCGCTGGTGGCGCGGGGGATCGCGGCGGCGTTCATCAACTCCAGCGTGAGCACCTCGGAGCAGCGCCAGCGGATCCTGGCGATGCGAGCGGGGGCGCTGCGGCTGGTCTTTGTGGCGCCGGAGCGCTTTCGGAGCGGGCTTTTTCGGGAGGCGCTGCGTCGGACGCCGGTGAGCCTCTTTGTGATCGACGAGGCGCACTGCATCAGCCAGTGGGGGCACGACTTCCGGCCGGACTATCTCCAGCTGGGCGTGGTGCGGGAGTCGCTGGGTGATCCGACCACGATCGCGCTGACGGCGACGGCGACGCCGAAGGTGCGCGCGGACATCAAGCAGCTCCTGCGGCTGGGCGATGCGGACACGTTTGTGTCGGGCTTTGAGCGCCCCAACCTCATGATGGAGGTGTTCAAGGCGCGGAGCCACGCCGACAAGGTGCACCGGATGGTGGCGCTCCTGCGGCACATGGGGGGGATGGGGATCGTCTATTGCTCGACGCGCAAGAATGTGGAGGACGTGTCGGCGGAGCTGAAGCGCCACCGGCTGCGGGTGGGGATGTACCACGGGGGGCTCTCGGACGCGGAGCGTGTGCGCGTGCAGGACGCGTTCATGGGGGACGCCATGGACGTGCTGGTGGCGACGAACGCGTTTGGGATGGGGGTGGACAAGTCGGACATCCGGGCGGTGATCCACTACGATATGCCGGCGAGCCTGGAGGCGTACTATCAGGAGGCGGGGCGCGCGGGGCGCGACGGGAAGCCGTCGCACTGCCTGCTGCTCTACAACTACGCCGACCGCCGGATCCCGGACTTCTTTATTGATATGGCGCACCCGTCCCGCGAGACGGTGGAGGAGACGTGGGAGCACCTCCAGCGGCTTGGGGTGGGGACGCACGCCTTTGTGCCGAAGAAGGCCGCGCGGAAGCTGCCCGGCAAGCCGAGCTACATCCAAGTGGAGGCGGCGCTGAAGGTGCTGGCGCGAGCGGGGCACCTGGAGCTTGGCGAGGGGGCGGTGTCGGTGCTGGATCGGGCGCTGACGCGGCAGCTGCGGGTGAACCTGAAGGCGCTGGACGAGCACCGGGAGTTTGAGGAGAGCCGCCTCAAGAAGGTGATCTTCTACAGCACGACGCAGGCGTGTCGCAACGCGGACGTGCTGCGCTACTTCGGGTCGCGCATCCCGTATGAGGGGTCTTGCGGTCACTGTGACAACTGCATCCAGGTGGCGCCCTACGCCTCGGGGGCGGAGGCGACGCGGCTGGTGCGGGTGAGCGGCGGCGGCGGCGGCGCGGCAGCGCAGGCGGCGGCGCAGGCGGCGGTGGCGGCGCAGGCGGCGGCGGCGGCGAAGGCGGCTCGCGAGGTGGACCCGCCGGATGTGCTGGTGCGCAAGATCACGGCCTGCGTGGCCCGGTGCAGGCAGGAGGAGGGCCTGGAGGGGCTGGCGCACGTGCTGACGGCGACGGTGACGGCGCGGACGGAGGCGCAGGGTTACGCCCAGCTCTCGACCTGGGGCATCCTGGGTGAGCTGGAGGTGGCGGAGGTGCGCGCGCTGGTGCAGGCGCTGGTGGAGTCGGACGTGCTGATGGAGTCCAACGGGACGCTGCGCCTGACCGCGGCGGCGATCCGGCTGATGAAGGGTGAGGCGGCGCTGCCGGGTGGGCTCTCGCTGCGCCTGGAGGGGCTCTTGAAGCCGCCTGCGGCGCATGTGGCGCCGAGCGGCGCGCCGGTGAAGCGTGGCGGTGGGCGGAGCGCGCGGACCTCGCGGACCTCGCGCGCGGCGCGCGCCTCGCGGGGCTCGGCTTCGGAGCAGCGGGTCTCGATGGCGTCGCTGGAGGCGCCGCCTCCGGAGAAGGAGCCCGCGGGGCGGAGCGCTGGCGCGTCGATCTCGACGACGCTGGAGCTGGTCAAGGAGGGGCTGGATGTGGAGACGATCGCCTCGCAGCGCGGGGTGAAGGTGCAGACCATCGTGGGGCACATCGTCTCGGCGTGCGAGTCCGGCGAGGCGAAGGATCTGGACCTGACCCCGTGGCTGGATGGGCGGCTCCTGCCGGTGGTGCGGGCGGTGGCGGACGAGATCAGCTGGCGCGGTCAGCTCAAGACCTTCCGCGACGCGGTGGTGCTCCAGACCGGCGGCGGGCGCCTGACCTACGAGAGCCTCCGCATCCACCTGGCCTACCTCCTCCAGCAGGGGGAGCTGAGCTAGATGAACGGGGGGTTCGGGGGGGGGGGGGGGCGCCCCCCCCCCCCGGGGGGGGGCGCCCCCGGAACAAAAAAAAAAAAGA